>NZ_JBICCO010000008.1:0-113381 GCF_043119405.1 Achromobacter sp. 413638 | reverse complement strand
TCGACACCGTCGACGCTGGTGCCCGACATCAGGCCGATATAGAGTCCGGGAGCGGGGCGGGCGGGCGCGGCGCCCGCCGCCTGGAGGCGGCCGGGCTGGGAATCGCGCGGGCCGCCGGAAGCGCTCATGTTCGCGCGCTCAGCGGCTGGCCACGTTGGTCAGCGCGTCGGGCAGGGTCTGCTGGAATTCCGTCAGCAGCTGGATCTGCTGCTGGTACGGCGCCACGGCCTGCTTGAAGGCGCGGATTTCCGCGGGCTCCAGCGTGCGGGCCACGGGCAGGTCCACCGACAGCGGGTCGATGGGTTGGTTGTCCACGCGGAATTCGTAGTGCAGGTGCGGGCCCGTGGCCCAGCCGGTGGCGCCCACGTAGCCGAGCAGCTGGCCCTGGGAGATCTTGGAGCCCTTGGTGATGCCTTCGGCGATGCGGCTCTGGTGCGCGTACAGCGTCGAGTACTTGCCGTGGTGCTTGACGATGACCACGTTGCCGTAGCCGTTCTGCCAGCCCGAGAATTCCACCGTGCCGTCAGCCGTGGAATGGATGGGCGTGCCCGACGGCGCGGCGTAGTCCACGCCCTTGTGCCCCGTCCAGGTCTTGTGGATGGGGTGCATGCGCATGCCGAAGGTCGAGCTGATGCGGCTGAACTTCAGGGCGGTGCGAAGGAAGGCGCCGCGCAGGCTGGTGCCGTCGAAATCGTAATACGAGCCGCTCTTGCCGTCGGGGCTGAACCAGACGGCGTTGTAGGTCTTTTCGCCGTTGATGAACTCCAGCGCCAGCACGCGTCCGGCGCCGGCATAGCGGCCGTCGTGCGAGCGCACTTCGTAGACCACGCGGAACTGGTCGCCCTGCCGCAGGTCGCGCAGGAAGTCGATCTTGGCGCTGAGGATGTCGGCCATCTGCAGCGTGACGGAATCGGGGATGCCGGCCGCATCGGTGGCGCCGAACAGCGAGGAGCGGATGGTGCCGACCGCGACGCGGGTCTGGCGATCGGTGCTCTCGGTGATTTCCTCGGCCTTGTAGCTGTTGCCGGCCGGGGCCACGTGCAGCATGCGGGTGACGACCTGGCCGTCGGTCTCGTTGCCGGGCGTGTGGATGTAGCGCAGCCAGATCAGGTTGCCGTCTTCGTCGGTCGCCGCCTGGACCGAGCGGCCCGGATAGAGCTTGTAGATGCTGCGGGCGCTGGCGTCGTGGGTGAGGAAGGTTTGCAGTTCCGGCGCGTCCAGTTCCAGGCGCTGCAGCACCGCGGCCAGCGTGTCGCCCGCGCGGATGCGGGTTTCGCTGATGTAGGGCGCGGCGCTCGGCGTGCTGACTTCGACCTGTTCGGCGGTCAGGGGCAGGACGCTCTGGATGATGCGGGCGGAGGGGATGTCGGAGCGATCGGGATGCTGCACCATGCCCAGCGCGGCAGCGCCGGCGAACAGGCCGATCGCGGTGACCAGCAGCGTGCGGCTGACAATCCCGGAGCGCGGCTTGGGCTCGACGGGCGAGAGCGACGCTGCGGTTTTGCGCTTGAAGCGGTTCGCAATGTCGTGGAGGCCACGATTCATCGTGAAAAAACCCTCTCAGGTAGCTGGGACTCGCAGGGTGCGTGACACGAACGGCCCCCGCGCGCCACGTTATCCGGGGCAAGGGCTGGCGCGGGGCGCAACTTGTGAACAGCAGGTGACAGACCGGACGACAACTGCGTATATATGACAGTTGCGTATGATTAGGGCGGTATCCTAGCTGATTCAGCTAGAATTTTCGATAGTTTTCGTCACTTTTTACACCTTTTATCGGCCGAAGCCGTCTTGGTCCCCCCGGAAATGTCCTCCTCAGAAGCCCCCATCGCAGCAGCCCCCATCACCCCCGAAGTCGAAGCCGACCTGCGCATCGCCAAGCGCGGCTGCGACGAACTGCTGGTCGAATCGGAGTTCGCCCGCAAGCTGGCCCGCAGCCGCGCCACCGGCGTGCCGCTGCGCATCAAGCTGGGGCTGGATCCGACCGCGCCGGACATCCACCTGGGCCACACGGTGGTGTTGAACAAGATGCGCCAGCTGCAGGACCTGGGCCACACGGTCATCTTCCTGATCGGCGACTTCACCTCGACCATCGGCGATCCCAGCGGCCGCAACAGCACCCGCCCGCCGCTGACCCGCGAGCAGATCGAGGCCAACGCCAAGACCTACTACGCGCAGGCCAGCCTGGTGCTGGACCCGGCCAAGACCGAGATCCGTTACAACTCCGAGTGGTGTGACCCGCTGGGCGCGCGCGGCATGATCCAGCTGGCCTCGCGTTACACGGTGGCGCGCATGATGGAGCGCGAGGACTTCACCAAGCGCTTCAAGGGCGGCGTGCCGATCTCGGTGCATGAATTCCTGTATCCGCTGATGCAGGGCTATGACTCGGTGGCGCTGAAATCCGATCTGGAGCTGGGGGGCACCGATCAGAAGTTCAACCTGCTGGTCGGGCGCGAGCTGCAGAAGGAATATGGCCAGGAGCCGCAGTGCATCCTGACCATGCCGCTGCTGGTGGGGACGGATGGCGTCGAAAAGATGTCCAAATCCAAGGGCAACTACATCGGCATTTCCGAGTCGCCGGATTCGATGTTCGGCAAGCTCATGTCGATCTCCGACACGCTGATGTGGCGTTACTTCGAACTGCTGTCGTTCCGCTCGCTGGAAGACATCGCCGCGCTCAAGGCCGAGACCGAGGCCGGCCGCAATCCGCGCGACGCCAAGGTCCTGCTGGCCCAGGAGATCATCACCCGCTTCCATTCGGCCCGCGCGGCCGAAGAGGCGCTGGCTTCCTTCGAGGCGCGTTTCCGCGACGGCGCCATCCCGGACGACATGCCCGAAGTGAACGTCGCCGGCGCGCCGGTGGGCATCCTGAAGCTGCTGCGCGAGGCCGGCCTGGTGGCGTCGGGCTCCGAAGCCCAGCGCAACGTGGAGCAGGGCGGCGTGCGGGTGGACGGCGACCGCGTCGAGGACAAATCGTTGCAATTGCCCGCCGGCACTTATGTGGTGCAGGTAGGCAAGCGCAAATTCGCCCGTGTTACCGTGAAGTCGTGATTTTGCGAAGATCGCTTGATCCGGTGGCTGCGGAGATTTGATACGCTGGGAGCCAGGGCCGAGGACCCGGGCGTCCTGTGCGGCACATTGAGGAGCACGACATGAAGCTTTTGAGTTTGTCCTTTTCCGATACCGAGTCGATTCCCGAGCGCTACGCCTTCGGCAGGATCGACGCGCAATCGCACGTCGCGCTGGCTGATAACTTCAATCCGCAGTTTTCCTGGGACGACGCGCCGGCCGGCACGCAGTCCTTCGCGCTGATCTGCCACGATCCGGACGTGCCGTCAGTTCCCGACGACGTCAACCAGGAGGGCCGCGAAGTGCCCGCCAGCCTGCCGCGCGTCGATTTCTTCCATTGGGTGCTGGTGGACCTGCCCGCCGACCTGCGCGAAATCGACGAGGGCGCCTTTTCCAACGGCATCACGCCGCGCGGCAAGGGCGGCCCGTTGGCGCCGCTTGGCGCGCGCCAGGGTGTCAACTCCTACACGTCCTGGTTCGCCAGCGACCACGACATGAGCGGCGACTATTTCGGCTATGACGGCCCGTGCCCGCCCTGGAACGACGCGCTGGTCCACCGCTACGTGTTCACGTTGTATGCGCTGGACGTGGCCACGCTGGGCCTGCAAGGGTCCTTCACCGGCGAGGATGCGCTGCGCGCGATCCAGAAGCATGTGCTGGCCCAGGCTTCGCTGACCGGCACCTACACGCTCAACCCGGCCCTCGCGCCCAAGCAGATCGGGGCCACCTCGGCCTCCTGACGCCCCGCGCGGGCCGATCACGCCCTGTCGTCGGATCCGTCCGGCGGCAGGGCGTTTTCAATGGGGCGATCCATTGCGGCCGCGGCTGCCGGTCGGTCCGAGGCCCGAGCCGGCGTCCATCCGCGCGCATCAGCCCGCCGCGCGTTTCAAGCGCAGCAGCGCCACGCCGAAGCTCACGAAGATCGAGCCCACCAGCCGGTTGAGCCAGGTCACGATGCGCGGCTGGCGCAGCAGCCGCCGCGCGCGATGGGCCAGCGCGCCATAGGCCAGCAGCGAGACCAGCGACATGCCCATGAAGATGCCCGTCAGGATGAGGAACTGCGGCAGCAGCGGTTCGCTCGCGTTCAGGAATTGCGGGAACAGCGCGGTGAAGAACAGGATGGGCTTGGGATTCATCGTCGCCACCAGCGCCGCTTCAAGGTACAGACGGCTGGCGCGGCGCGGCGCCTGTTGCGTGGCCTGTTCGGGCGGCGGCGCGATATTCGAGCGGCCAAGCAGATGGCGCAGGCCGATGTAGAGCAGATAGGCCGCGCCCGCGACTTTCACCAGCGTGAACAGCAGCGCCGACGATTGCAGCACCACGCCCAGTCCCAGCATGGCGGCGGCGGACAGCAGGAACAGCCCTGTCACGTTCCCCAGCGTCGACGGCAGCACGGCGCGCACGCCGCCCGCCGCGCCATTGCGGATGGCGAGCATTGTGGCGGGGCCGGGGCTGACCACGCTGACGGCGGCGACCAGCGAGTAGGTAAGGAGGGTGGCGGTTTGCATGAAAATTGCTCAAGGCGGCTTGAGGCCGGTTTCAGGGGGCGGAACGGCGCGCGTGGTTTTCGCGCCCGTGCATGGCATTTTGCGCCGATTGCCGGTAGATGGGGGGCAATTCCGCGCGCCCGACGGGGTAAACTAAGCGCCATTCTCCGGGTTTACCCCGGCCAGCCTTTCCACGGTTTTTTCTCTTCTACTGCCTCAGGAACCCTCCGTCATGTTTGACCGCAACCTCACCCTGTCCAAGGCTGACCCGGATGTCTGGGCCGCCGTCCAGAAGGAAGACGTGCGCCAGGAACAGCACATCGAGCTGATCGCGTCCGAGAACTACGCCAGCCCCGCCGTCATGGAAGCCCAGGGCACGCAGCTCACGAACAAGTACGCCGAAGGCTACCCCGGCAAGCGCTACTACGGCGGCTGCGAATACGTGGACGTGGTCGAGCAGCTGGCCATCGATCGCCTGAAGCAGATCTTCGGCGCCGAAGCCGCCAATGTGCAGCCCAACTCGGGCTCGCAGGCCAACCAGGGCGTGTACATGGCCGTGCTCAAGCCGGGCGACACCGTGCTGGGCATGAGCCTGGCCGAAGGCGGCCACCTGACGCACGGCGCGTCGGTCAACGCCTCGGGCAAGCTGTACAACTTCATCTCGTATGGCCTGGACGAAAATGAAGTCCTGAACTACGACCAGGTCGAAAAGCTGGCCAAGGAACACAAGCCCAAGCTGATCGTGGCCGGCGCCTCGGCCTACGCGCTGCACATCGACTTCGAGCGCATGGGCCGCATCGCCCGTGAAAACGGCGCGCTGTTCATGGTCGACATCGCCCACTACGCGGGCCTGGTCGCTGGCGGCGCCTACCCCAACCCGGTTCCGCATGCAGACTTCGTCACCTCGACCACGCACAAGTCGCTGCGCGGCCCGCGCGGCGGCGTCATCATGATGAAGGCCGAACACGAGAAGATCATCAACTCGGCGATCTTCCCCGGCATCCAGGGCGGCCCGCTGATGCATGTCATCGCCGGCAAGGCCGTGGCCTTCAAGGAAGCGCTGGCCCCGGAATTCAAGGACTACGCGCAGCAAGTGGTCAAGAACGCCAAGGTGCTGGCCGATACGCTGGTCAAGCGCGGCCTGCGCATCGTTTCCGGCCGCACCGAAAGCCACGTCATGCTGGTTGACCTGCGCGCCAAGGGCATCACCGGCAAGGAAGCCGAAGCCGTGCTGGGCCAGGCTCACATCACGGTCAACAAGAACGCCATCCCGAATGATCCGGAAAAGCCCTTCGTGACCAGCGGCATCCGCCTGGGCACGCCGGCCATGACGACCCGCGGCTTCACCGAAGCCGAGGCCGAACTGACCGCCAACCTGATCGCCGACGTGCTGGACAACCCGCGCGACGAGGCCAACATCGCCGCCGTGCGCGCCAAGGTCAACGCACTGACCTCGCGTCTGCCGGTCTACGGCCGCAAGTAAGCGCCTGCGCTGTCCGCCCGGGAAACCGGGCGGCGGGGCTGAAAAGGGACGGTTCCGCAAGGGCCGTCCCTTTGTTTTTGGCCGGACGCACGGTTGCTGGCAAAAATATCGGGGACGAATTCAGCCCTATTGACGATTTCCGCCGGACGGATCGTTACAATATGCTTAATTCTTGCCATCCGGCCTTCAGGGATCACACATGCGGTGTCCATTTTGCGGCAACCCCGAAACGCAGGTCGTCGACAGCCGCGTCTCGGAAGAAGGCGACGCCATCCGGCGCCGCCGCCGTTGCCTGTCCTGCGACAAGCGCTTCACCACCTATGAACGGGTGGAGCTGGCGCTGCCCTCGGTCGTCAAGCGCAATGGCAGCCGCAGCGACTACGATCCGGCCAAGCTGCGCGCCAGCCTGAGCCTGGCGCTGCGCAAGCGTCCCGTCAGTACCGGCGACGTGGATGCCGCCGTTTCCCGCATCGAAGAGCAGTTGCGGGCCAGCGGGCAGCGCGAAGTGCCCACCGAGCACATCGGCGAGCTGGTCATGAACGAGCTGCGCAAGCTCGACAAGGTGGCCTACGTGCGCTTTGCTTCGGTCTACAAGAGTTTCGAGGACATCGGCGAATTCGTCGAAGCCATCCGCGAGATGCAGGGGCCCTTGCTGCCCGGCAAGCTGCGCAAGGACTGACTGGATCCGCCTGTCGACCTTACGCCGTCGCTCGGGCGCCATGGCAAGGTCGGCGCCCGAGGCCGACGACCCGATTCAGGCCGCCAGCTGCTGCCGCGCCATGCCGGGCGTTCGCGGCTCGAAGCGACGCCACACGCGCCGCATGTGCTGGGCCGAGCCAAATCCTGCTTTTTCCGCCACGCGCTCCAGGTCCAGCCGGGTTTCGCGCAGCAGGTCGCGCGCCAGCGCGACGCGTATCTGATAAAGATAGTCCATCGGCGTGCAGCCCGCGTGCAGGCGGAACAGCCGGGTCAGGTGGCGCGCGCTGGTATGGGCTTCCTGCGCCAGCGATTGCGCCGACCAGGGCGCCGCCGGGTTGCGCACCACCGCATCCTGCACCTTGTGGACGCCGGGATGCAGATGACTGCGGTGTTCCAGCCAGGGCGACAGGGCCGAATCCGTGCCGGCGCGGCGTTGGTAGACCAGCATTTCACGAGCGACCTCGCAGGCGATGCGCGGGCCGCAGTGGCGCGACACCATGTGCAGCGCGAGATCTATGCCCGCCGTGATGCCCGCGCTGCTGACCAGCGCGCCGTCCTCGACGAAGATGCGGTTGTCGAGGATCCGCGCGCTGGGATCAAGCGTCGCCAGCTGCGCCAGGCTGCCGTGATGGGTGGTGCATTCGCGCCCGCGCGTGAGGCCGGCGGCGGCGGCGAACAGCGCGCCGGCGCAGACCGTCATCAGCGTGAAGCCGTCGGCCGGTTGGCGCGCGGCCAGCCAGTCGATGATGGCGCGCGCCTGCGCATCGTCCAGCCGCGTCGGCGTGCCCACCACGCCGGAAACGATGACCAGCGCGTTGGCGGGCAATCTGGCCGGCAGCGGCTTGATGCGCGCCAGGTGCAGCCCCGCCAGGCCGCATTCCAGCTCCGCCTCCGGTCCGCAGAAATGCAGCGCGAACATGCCGGGGCACAGCCTTTCGGCCACCCGGAACGCTTCCGCCGGACCGGCCAGGTCCAGCAGCACCAGGCCGCGCGTCAGCACGAAGTACACCGGGATCATGGCGTGCGCTCGCGCATTTCAGCGGGACGACATGCTAAGCCGCCAGCACGTCGGCGGCACGCAAGACCCGCGCGAAGCGGCCCTGTAGCACCAGCTCGGTGCGGTCGCGGATCTCGGCGGGCGTGTATTGCCGGCCGGACGGGCTCTGCATGGCGAAGGTCAGGGTGGCGTCGGTGGGGAAGATCACCTTGAAGCCGGCGTCGCTGGCATGGCGCGAAGTGGTCTCGCAGCACTGCTCGGTGCGGATGCCGCTGACGATGACTTCACCGATATCGTGATCCCGCAGCCAGTCATGCAGCGTCGCGCCGTCCTGGCCCTTGGCGTAGAGCGAGGAGTGCACGGTCTTGTGGAACACGGCGGTAGGCGAGATCTTCAGCTCTTTCAGCGTCTTGACGTGCCCGGACGCCAGCGAGAAGGGGTTGGCTGGATCGTCCGAGACGCTGGTGTGGAAAACCTGCAGCACCGGCACGCCCTGGGACGTCGCGGCGTCGATCAGGCGCTGGATCTGCGCCACGAACGCGGGGTATTCGGTTTCGTCCCAAAACGGACGTTGCCGAAAGGAATCCTGGACATCGATGACGATCAGCGCCTGCTTCATGGTCTGGGCTCCAAAACATGGATTTTAAAAGGACACGCAGCCATTTTCATCCTCGCGGACCGGCCAGGCGAGCGCGCCGGCAGACCAGCATCGGCCCGAAACGGACATCATGGCGATCGGGGTGGCGGGCGGCGCCGGATGGCGGGAGCGGCGGGTTGGGACGGGCGCGGGTCTCCCAGGGCGCGGCCGCGCGGACATACAATCCTGCGCATGACGACTGCCACCGATTACGACGATCTACTTTGGATGCGACGCGCGCTGGACCTGGCGCGGACCGTCATGTACACGACCGCGCCCAATCCCCGGGTCGGCTGCGTCATCGTGCGCGACGGACGCGTGCTGGGCGAAGGCGCGACCCAGCCGCCGGGCGGCCCGCACGCCGAGGTGTGCGCCTTGCGCGATGCCCAGGCCCGTGGCGAGACGGTGGCGGGCGCCACCCTCTATGTCACGCTGGAGCCGTGCAGCCATCACGGCCGCACCCCGCCCTGCGTGGACGCCGTGCTGGCCGCCGCGCCGGCGCGCGTGGTGGTGGCGATCGGCGACCCCAATCCCCTGGTCAACGGCCAGGGCCTGGCGCGGCTGCGCGCCGCTGGCATCGCCGTCACCACCGGCGTTTGCCAAGAGGAAGCGCTGGCGCTCAACGCGGGCTTCATCTCCCGCATGAGTCGCGGGCTGCCCTGGGTCTGGATGAAGATGGCGGCTTCGCTGGATGGCCGCAGCGCGTTGCATAACGGCATGTCGCAATGGATCACCGGCCCGCAGGCGCGCGAGGACGGCCATCGCTGGCGCGCGCGCAGCTGCGTCGTGCTGACGGGCATGGGCACGGTGCTGAAGGACGATCCGCAGCTCAACGTCCGGGGTGTCGAGACGCCGCGCCAGCCACGCAAGGCGGTGGTCGATGGCGGATTCGCCATTCCCGAAACGGCGCGGCTGTTCGATGGCGCGGAAGTCATCGTCTTCACCGCCCGCGAGGATGCGGCCAAGGCGCGCCGCCTGGAACAGCGCAACGCGCGCATCGTTTGCCTGCCGGGCGAGACGGCCGGCAAGGTGGACCTGCCCGCCATGATGCGTTGGCTGGCCCGGGAGCAATTCAATGAAGTCCACGTCGAGGCCGGCGCGGGCCTGAGCGGCGCACTGGTATCGGCGGGCTGCGTGGATGAGCTGCTGCTGTACCTGGCGCCGGTGCTGCTGGGCGACGCGGCCGGCATGGTGCGCCTGCCGCTGCTGGAACACCTGGATGGCGCCCGGCGCTACGCCTTCATCGACACGGCTGCGATCGGACCCGACCTGCGCCTGCGCGCGCGGGTCGAGGCCAGCTGGCAGCAGCTGCTGCAGCGGGTGGCCTTGCCCGACCTGGGCTGAACGGATGGGGCATTGCTGCCGGCCTTGGCGCCGGCCCGGATAGAGGGGGGGCGTCCGGCCCCTGGGCCGGACGCAGGCGCTGCTCAGCCCTGCGCGCCGCGACGCGCGCGCCAGACCCACAGCGCAACGCCCGCGGCGGCGGCCGCCAGCGCCAGCAGGCCGGCGGCCAGCAGGCGGCCCGGATGGTCGTGGCGCAGCCGTTCCCAGGCCTTCCAGGCCTGCACATAGTGGAACCGGGCCGCGCCCTTGAAGTCGGGTTCCGCGCATTCCTGGCCGAAGCTGCCGCTGAATGGCACGACGGCGCCGGTTTCCACATAGCGCCGGTACATTTTCGCCGCGACGTCCGGCGCGTCGTTGATGACGAAGCGCGTGCCCTGGCACAGCACCGCCGCGTAAGCCTGCGAGCGCGCCGGCAGTTCGTCGGCCGCCTTCATCATGTGGCTGGCGGCGATCTGCCGGTAATGGAAGCGGGCATAGGGCCGCGCTTCGCTGGCGGCGTAGCGCTCGCGCTCCTGCTGCGTGACATAGGGACCGGGCAGGGCGGCCTCGGCGCGTTGCGCGGGCGTGGCGGGAATCGCGTTGCCATGCTCTTGCGTCCACAGGAAGTAGTTGCGGCCCGCGCCATAGGTATAGCTGCCGTCATAGACCGCGTAGTCGGGATCTTCTTCGTAGCCCATGATCTCCATGCCATGGCGACGGGCCATCAGCCCGGCCTGGTGCCAGGCCTGCGCCCGTCCGGTGCGGCCCCAGCCATTGCCGGCGTCGCGCAGGGCCGCCGCATAGGCGGCGGCCTGGCTGCGTGATGCGTCGTTCTCCAGCTTCGCCACGCCTGCCGCGTCATAGCGCATGCGGGCAAAGCGCGGATCGGCCTCGGCGGGGAAATAGGGCACCGCCTGGTCGATCATGCCCTCGCGCACCATGCGCCGCGCCAGCAGCAGGCGCAGGCGGTCAGCAGTCGGCACGGGATGCTGCCGGGCCCAGCCGTAGTAATCGTCGCCGTCCTTCAGGTCGAACACCTTGGGTCGGGCGGGGGCGGGCGTGGCGGGCGCCTGCGTGTCCACGTACTGTTTGAGTTCGTCCAGCGTCAGCACGCGTTCGGCGACATAGGCGGCGTCGTTCCAGTAGGGCGTCATCGGCCAGCCCTCTTCTTCGGCGGGCCGCGCCGCGTCCAGCGGGCCGCCCGCCCGCAGCAACTGGTCCAGCGCTTCGACATATTGGCCGCGCGACAGGGTCAGCACGCCCTGTTCGGCCCGCAGGCGTCCCGCGCTGTCGGCGTCGAGGCTGCCATCGGCGCGCGGGAATGCGGCGGCGGCGCGGGCATAGGCCTGCGCGGCCTGGACCGAGTCGCCCTGGCGCAGCGCCAGCTTGGCGCGCACCCACCAGGCCAGCGCCGTGTCCAGCCGGCTGGCCAGCGATTGCGCCAGGTCGTAGCGGCCGATGCGATAGGCCAGGGCGGCGACGCGGTCGGCGTTGGCCACCTGCCGTACGTCCAGCGCCTGCAGGGCCGATACCAGGGACTTGAGCGTGGGATTGGGCTCGACATTGGGCGCGCCGCGCGCCGAATCGGCCAGGCCGGGCTGGCCGGTGGCGTCGAAATTGGCGTAGGCATCGAAAGCGCTGTCGGGCTGGCCATCGACGATGTCGCCGAGCCGGGCCAGCGCATAGGACACCAGCAGCCCTTGCGAGACGGGATCGTCGATCAAGGCGCGGGCGCGTTCGGGCTTGCCCAGCGCCCAGCTGGCCAGCAGGCGCAGCGACGCATGGCCGCTGGACGAGCCGCGCGCCGCCTGTTCGGCGTACAGGCGGATGGCCTGCTTGAGCGCGGCCGCGGGAACCGCGTCCATGCAGGGGGTGTCGTTCAGGAGATCAATATAGCTGCACTCGCCTTGCGCGCCGGTCAGCAGCAGGCGCGCCTGCTGGCCGTAGCTGGCGACGGCCAGGCCCAGCGGATCCGGCGCACCGGCGCGGGCCAGTTCGCGGGCGTGTTCGTAGGCCTTGGCGGTTTGTGCCCGCGCGGCGGCATCGTCGTGGATGGCGCTGGAGATGTCCCCGATATCAGCCAGCATGTACGACGCCCACACGCTGCGTGCGACAGACTGCGCGGCCGGCAGCGCCAGGATGGCCTGGAAGCGTCGCTGCGCCCGCGCCAGCCGCTGTTCGCCGAGCCCGCCCGGTTCGCGCTGTGCCAGCAGGTAGTCCACCGCGCCGGCGGCATACAGGCGCGCGGCTTCCGGGACACCGGCGCCGGCGGCGTAGGCCGCGTCGCCGTCGGCCTGCGCGCGCATCTTGCGGATGGCGTTGCGCTGGGTCGCGTCCAGTTCAGGATCGTCGTCTTCCGGTATGTACGCCTGCGGCGGCTGATAGTACGGATCGGTATCGCGGGCCCGCAGCGCGTCGGTGGCTGGCGTCAGCCGCGCCGCCTCGTAGCGGAACGAGTTGGACGGCGTGGCGTGCAGCGTGCCGCCGCGGTCGTCCAGCAGTTGCGCGGGGAAGTCGGGGCCGCAGGCGATGACCACACCGGCGCCGATGAGGCCGGCAAACAGGAGCGCCTTTGCGAGTTTCTTAGGGTTGGACATGGAGGTTGGTCGGTTCGTGTTCACAGCGTATCCAGCCGATGTTGCGTTGAGCGCCGGCGTGCAGCAGGCCTTCCTGCGCGCGACGCAGGTAGATGCCTAGTCCGTCGCGTTCCAGCGTGTAGCCGTTGATGCCGTCGGCGGCGGCGCAGGCGCCATCCAGCCGCACGGCGAAGGGGAGCGCGGCGTCGGCATCGCCGGCGTTCGCGAGTATGAGGTCGCGCGCGCCGCCGGCGGCGGCCCGCGCGCTGACGGACAGCGCCGGACGCAGCGGCTGGCGCGCCAGCACGGCGCGCCACGTCGGCAGGCTCCAGGCGCGCGCGTCGACGCGGGTCGGCAGCCGGAACCAGACGATGCCGGCCAGGCCGGACGGGCGCCGGTCTTCGATGCGGGAGACAAAGGCCGCCATGTCGGCGGGCGTCACGAGCAGCTCCGCCGAGCGTCCGCCAGGCATGAGCGCGGGTTGCTCGCTTTCGACCGCGGCGATTCGGCCCTCGTCGTCCCAGGCGACGCGACTGCCGTAGGCGGGCAGGGCCACGCGCCAGGGCTTGCGGGTCTGCGCCGCGTAGGCGTCCAGCCAGTCCTGCGCGCGCTTGGCATCGAACAGTCCGCGTGTCGGACTGAGCACGGCATGGACCTGCAGCACGCTTTCGTCGGGAATGGCGAGCAGGGCGGCGAGCGCGGGACTGTCCAGCCAGGTCGGCAGGGCGGTGATGGACAGGGGGATGGACGGATCCAGGCGCGCCCGCAGGCCGGCAAGGAAGCGCGTGTACGCCGGCAGCTTGGAGGTGGCGCAGTCGTAGTCGATTTCCACGCCCGCCAGCGCGATGCCGGCCCGGTGCCACGAATCGCGCAAGGCCGCGATGCGCGCATGGATCTCGGCGTCGCGCAAACCGTCCACGCGGCCGTCGAAGCGCAGCACCATGATGGCGGGCCGGCCGGCGGCGGCCAGGGCCGGCAGGGCGGGCGTCGCGTCGGACCACTTGCCGTCCGGGGCCACGTCGGCGGCCAGCACGCGCCAGGCCCGCACCAGATCGGCGCTGTCAGACATCGCGGCAGTCACGGCCGGCGTCCAGCGGCGTTGCCAGACATAGGCATCGTTGTCCAAGGCCGGATCGGTCTTGCCGCAAGCCGCCACGAGGACGCTGCACAGGACGACGGCAACGCAGCCATGCGCCGCGTGGGCGGCAGGCAGGTACCGGCGAACCACGTTTCGCAGGCGGGATGGCATGGGCGGCTGATGCGGCTTCGGAGATGGGCGCGATTGCGCAAAGCCGTGATTCTAGCGCCGCAGGCAATCCTTGCGCGCGGCATGGGTATTAGCACTCCGCCGGGCCGGCTGCCAGATGTCCGCGAATCATTCAGCATCCCCGCGCCTCGCATTTCTGACGCGTTCTTGAAGTGTTCTTGGCGTGCTTTTCACAGACGGCGTTTGATATTTTTTGCAGGGTCGCGGCAAATGAATTGCCACAAAACGGTCAATTGGGCTTAGCATAGGTGCATGACTTGGCGCTACGCCCGCGGTTCGTACCGTTCTCAGCCACGCGCCCTCGTCACACCTAGGATTCGCGTGCTGTCTGCTTGGCGCTTTTTCACGCCGCATCGGCACGCCGCTGAACGAAGCCGCAGCGCGACGTTCAGGCCGCTCGCCGCGATCGCATGGCGGGCCTTGCGGGACCGACATTTCCCGCACATAAGAATCCATGGGATATCGCTCATCCCTTCAAATCATTGCCGACCATTTCGTATGCGGCCGCGTTTTGCGCGCGTACTACGGCGATATGCTGAAGCCGATCGAGTGAACTTATTCACCGAAGTTGCATTCCCTGACGGAACTAGTGTCCAAAGGGTGCAGCCTAATTGGAAAGGACCCCGATACGCCTCATGGCCGATGTGTGGCGAAAGCAACATACGGCTACGCTGAAAATGCTTATCGCGAGTTTGTATTGCAATACGGAAGTATTGCGATGGCACTGAGGCACAATGGGGACAAGTCGGGTCGTAATGGCTTTTTCGCGTGTTGTAGGAGGTTTCCGTGCAAAACATCGTCGAAGGCTTCAAGTCGCAGTATGCAAGAGAGCAGGAGTCAGAGCTTTCCCTCGAGGAATATCTGAGCCTGGCCAAGAGCGATCCCATGGCATACGCCAGTCCCGCCGAGCGCATGCTCGCGGCGATTGGCGAGCCCGAGGTCGTGGATACGCGCAACGACCCGCGCCTTTCCCGCTTGTTTTCCAACCGGACCATCCGGCGCTATCCAGCGTTCCAGGAGTTCTACGGCATGGAGGACGTGATCGGGCAGATCGTCGCGTTCTTCAAGCATGCCGCGCAGGGACTGGAAGAGCGCAAGCAGATCCTCTATCTGCTCGGCCCCGTGGGCGGCGGCAAGTCGTCCATCGCCGAGCGGCTCAAGGTGCTGATGGAGCGCTTCCCCATCTACGCGCTGAAGGGCTCGCCCGTCAACGAGTCGCCGCTGGGCCTGTTCCATCCGGAACGCTTCGGCGAGACGTTGGAAAAGGAATACGGCATTCCGCGCCGCTACCTCACCGGCATCATGTCGCCGTGGGCCGTCAAGCGCCTGAAGGAATTCGACGGCGACATCTCGCAGTTCCGCGTCGTGCGCCTCAATCCCTCGGTGTTGCGCCAGGTGGCCATCGCCAAGACCGAGCCGGGCGACGAGAACAACCAGGACATCTCGTCCCTGGTCGGCAAGGTGGACATCCGCAAGCTCGATCGCCATTCGCAGGACGATCCCGACGCCTACAGCTACTCGGGCGGGCTGTGCCTGGCCAACCAGGGGCTGCTTGAATTCGTGGAAATGTTCAAGGCGCCGATCAAGATGCTGCATCCGCTCCTGACGGCCACGCAGGAAGGCAACTTCAAGGGCACCGAGGGCTTCTCGGCCATCCCGTTCAACGGCTGCATCCTGGCGCACTCGAACGAATCGGAATGGCAGACCTTCCGCAACAACAAGCACAACGAGGCCTTCCTCGACCGTATCTACATCGTCAAGGTCCCGTACTGCCTGCAGGTGTCGGAAGAGGTTCGCATCTACGAGAAGCTGCTGCATCACAGCTCGCTGTCGACGGCGCCCTGCGCGCCGGGAACGCTGGACATGATGGCGCAGTTCTCGGTGCTGACGCGGCTGAAGGAACCGGAAAATTCCAGCATCTATTCGAAGCTGCGCGTCTATGACGGCGAAAGCCTGAAGGACGTGGATCCGAAGGCCAAGGCCTTGCAGGAGTACAAGGACTACGCCGGCACGGATGAAGGCATGACCGGCGTGTCCACGCGCTTCGCCTACAAGATCCTGTCCAGCGTCTTCAACTACGACCAGACCGAGGTCGCCGCGAACCCGGTGCACCTGATGTATGTGCTCGAGCAGCGCATCGGCCGCGAGGACTATCCCGACGAGGTCCGCCGGCGCTATCTCGAATTCATCAAGGGCTACCTGGCGCCGCGCTACGCCGAGTTCATCGGCAAGGAGATCCAGACCGCCTACCTGGAGTCCTACTCCGAGTACGGCCAGAACATCTTCGACCGCTACGTGACCTTCGCCGACTGCTGGATCCAGGACGAGGAATTCCGCGACCCGGAAACCGGCGAGAGCTTCGATCGCAGCGCCTTGAACGATGAGCTGGAAAAGATCGAGAAGCCGGCCGGCATCGCCAACCCGAAGGATTTCCGCAACGAGATCGTCAACTTCGTGCTGCGCGCCCGCGCCAACAACAACGGCCGCAATCCGACCTGGACCAGCTATGAAAAGCTGCGCGAAGTGATCGAGAAGAAGATGTTCTCGAACACGGAAGACCTGCTGCCGGTGATCTCGTTCAACGCCAAGGCATCGGCCGAGGACAAGTCCAAGCATCAGAGTTTCGTCGACCGCATGGTCGAGAAGGGATACACGGAGAAGCAGGTCCGACTGCTGTGCGAGTGGTACCTCCGTGTAAGGAAGTCTTCCTGAGCGAGGTGAATCATGAATTCACTGATCGATCGCCGTCTTAACGGGCGCAACAAGAGCGCCGTCAACCGGGAACGTTTTCTCCGGCGCTACAAGGATCAGATCCGCAAGGCGGTGCATGGCATGATCCGCGACCGCTCGATCCAGGACATGGATCAGGGCGGCGAGGTCAACCTGCCCGCGCGCGACATCTCCGAGCCTACCTTCCATCACGGGCAGGGCGGCGACCGCGAGATGGTGCATCCCGGCAACCGCGAGTTCGCCAAGGGAGACACTTTCGACCGGCCGCAGGGAGGCGGGCAGGGGCAGGGCGGATCCGAGCCCGGCGAGGGCGAGGCGGTCGATCAGTTCACCTTCAGCCTGTCGCGCGCTGAATTCCTGAACCTGTTCTTCGAAGACCTGGAACTTCCCAACCTGGCGCGCAACCAATTGGGCGAGGTCAGCCAGCGCAAGTGGCAGCGCGCCGGCTACACCACCTCGGGCTCGCCCAGCATGCTGAGCATCAGCCGCACGCTCAAGTCATCGCTGGCGCGCCGCGTGGCGCTGAGCGTCAAGGCGCGCGCGGACCTGGAAGACGCCGAGGAACGCCTGGCCAAGGCCCTGGCCGCTGGCGCGGGCGCCGACGAGATCCGCGCGCTGGAGCAGGACGTGGAGGACTGCCGCGAGCGCCTTGCGCGCGTGCCCTTCCTGGACGACCTGGACCTGCGCTACCGCAACCGGGTATCGGTCTCGATTCCGATGGCGCGCGCCGTCATGTTCTGCCTGATGGACGTGTCCGGCTCGATGGACGAAGGCAAGAAGGATCTGGCCAAGCGCTTCTTCACGCTGCTGTACCTGTTCCTGTCGCGCAAGTACGAGCACGTCGATCTGGTGTTCATCCGCCATACCGACAACGCCGAGGAAGTGGACGAACGCACCTTCTTCTACGACCCGAAGAGCGGCGGCACCATCGTGCTGTCGGCGCTGGAGCTGATGCGCGAGATCCTGGAAAAGCGCTACCCGCCCAGCGCTTGGAACGTCTACGCGGCCCAGGCCAGCGACGGCGATTCATTCGGCGCCGACGCGGGCAAGAGCGCGCGCTTCCTGGCCGAGCATCTGTTGCCGGCCACGCGCTACTTCGCCTACATCGAGGTGCCAGACTCGCAGGAGGCGCGTAAGAGCAGCCTGTGGGCCGAGTACGAACAGAAGCTGGAGCCGCATTTCGTGATGCGGCGGATCTGCGATCGCGGGGAGATCTACCCCGTGTTCCATGACCTGTTCAAGAAGGAAACGGTATGAATGCCATCGCGGGTGCACTCGTGGAGCCGGATGCGGCCGGAGGCTCTCGGCCGATCTCGCAGGGCTCCGAATGGACGTTCGAGTTGCTGCAGTCCTATGACGACGCGATCGCGCAGGTCGCGCGCGAGTACGGGCTGGACACCTACCCGAACCAGATCGAGGTCATCACCTCGGAGCAGATGCTTGATGCCTATGCCTCGGCGGGCCTGCCTATCGGTTATTCGCACTGGTCCTACGGCAAGGAATTCATCCGCAACGAGCAGTTCTACCGGCGCGGCATGCAGGGACTGGCCTATGAGATCGTGATCAATTCCAATCCCTGCATCTCGTATCTCATGGAAGAAAACTCCATGACGATGCAGGCGCTGGTGATCGCGCACGCCTGCTACGGCCACAACTCCTTCTTCAAGGGCAACTATCTGTTCCGCCAGTGGACCGACGCCGACGGCGTGCTGGACTACCTGGTGTTCGCGCGCAAGTACGTCATGTCCTGCGAGGACCGCTACGGCATCGACGCGGTCGAGGCCGTGCTGGATTCCTGCCATGCGCTGTCGCACCACGGGGTCGACCGCTACAAGCGGCCCACGCCGATCTCGTACAAGGAAGAGGCGGCGCGCCAGGCCGAGCGGCAGGAGCATGCGCGGTTGCAGTACAACGACCTGTGGCGCACGCTGCCGCGCCTGGAAGAGGACAAGGACACGTACAGCCAGTCCTCGACCTTCCCGCCCGAGCCCGAAGAGAACCTGCTGTACTTCATCGAAAAGTACTCGCCCAAGCTCGCGCCCTGGCAGAAGGAGCTGGTGCGGATCGTGCGCAAGATCGCGCAGTACTTCTATCCGCAGACCCAGACCAAGGTCATGAACGAGGGCTGGGCCACGTTCTGGCACTACACCATCCTGAACCGCCTGCACGAGAAGGGGCTGGTCAACGACGGCTTCATGATGGAGTTCCTGCAGAGCCATACCAACGTAGTCAGCCAGCGCGGCTTCGACGAGCGCGGCTACGGCGGCATCAATCCGTATGCGCTGGGATTCGCGATGATGTCGGACATCCGCCGCATCTGCGAGGCGCCCACGCCGGAAGACCGCCGCTGGTTCCCCGACATCGCCGGCGGCGACTGGCTGAAGACGCTGGACTTCGCCATGCGCAACTTCAAGGACGAGTCCTTCATCTCGCAGTACCTGTCGCCCAAGCTGATCCGCGAGTTCCGCTTCTTCGCCATCTCGGATCACCAGGCCAATCCCAAGCTGGAAGTGGCCGCGATCCATGACGACGAGGGCTACCGCGACATCCGCCGCCTGCTGGCCGCGCAGCACAACCGCGACAACCTGGTGCCCGATGTGCAGGTGGTGCGCTTCAACCGCGACACCGACCGCTCGCTGGTGCTGCGCCACCTGAAGAGCCGGGGCCGTCCCCTGGCCGGCGACGACGCCGAGCAGGTGATGAAGCACCTGGCCCGGCTGTGGGGCTTCAAGGTCCGGCTCGAAGAGACCGAGCCGGACGGCACGGTCAGCGCCTACCGCGAGCAGGAAGCGCCGCAAGCGGCGGCCTGAACCGGCTGGCCGGACGGGGGGCGCCTTTGGCGTCCCCTTTTTCTTTCCCGACGTGCGGCTTTCCCGGCAATCTGCTAGAATCGCGGATTCGCATTTTCAGCAATGCGGCGTCCCTAGGACGATCAGGACAGGTGGCCGAGTGGTTGAAGGCGCACGCCTGGAAAGCGTGTATACGTCAAAAGCGTATCGGGGGTTCGAATCCCCCTCTGTCCGCCAAGAATGCATCCCAAGCCCTTGAACTCATCGCGAGTTCAAGGGCTTTTTGCTTGCGGCGCGGCTTGAAGGCTCGCATGAAAAATCCAGCGCCTGGGCGCAGGATCGACTCGCGCCAGACCCATGCAAGCCCTATATTGGCGGGCAAGTCTGACCGTCAGGCTTGACCATCAACCTGACATCGACGCATCGGCGCTGCGGCCGGTTAGCAGCCAACAGTTCCGCTTCCTCAGAACCCGGAGCCCTCCTCATGCCCTTCACGCCCAAGCTCGCGCGCCTTGCCCTGCCGCTATGCGCCGCCGCCCTGACGGCCGGCTGCGTGACCACCCCCGCATCCCGTGCCTGCGCGCCCAACGAGACGAACATGGTCAATGACCAGATATTCCTGGGCACCGACACCCCGTCCGGCCCGGTGTCGTCGCAGGAATGGACGTCCTTCCTGGCCGAGTCCGTGACGCCGCGCTTTCCGCAGGGGCTGACGGTCTGGCAGGCGTCCGGCCAGTGGCGCGGCAACGACGGCGCGATCGTGCGCGAGCCGTCCTATGTGCTGAACCTGGTGCATCCGGGCGATGTTGCCAGCGAGGCGGCGGTGCGCGACATCCGGACGGAGTATCAGACGCGCTTCCGGCAGGAGGCGACGTTGCGGGTGCGGCAGGCGGCCTGCGTGTCGTTCTGAGTTCCGGCGGTCCGTGTGGTGACAGGCCCGTGACGGCCTTGGCGGATGTCACGTCCGCGCAGTATGCGGCTGTCATCATCGCGGATCTCGTTCGATCTTCCTGTTGATACTCATGACCCCTACGCTGACTCGCCGGCCTTCCCTGTTTCCATTTCCGGGCGCGCGCCTGATCGCCGTGGCGCTGCTGCCGCTGGCGCTGGCCGCCTGCAATGGCAGCAGCGACGACGACGAACCGGCGGCGCAGCCCGCGCCGGTGCCCGAGACGCCGGCGCCGCCCAAACCGGAAACGCCGGCAAAGAACCAGGCGTACCTGAAGGCGAAGCCGGGCGATGTGATCAAGGTCCGCATCGAAGAGCTGAATCCCACGCAGGCCGCCATCGGCTACGACCAGATCTACTACAAGCTGGGCCGCTGGCAAGGCGATTTCGCCCGTCCCACCTGGGCCGGCGATACCGCCAACCAGATCGACTACCTGAACCGCACCGTCGGCAAGAAGTTCGACGACTATTGCGAGGACACGGGCGCGGGCAAGCGCGCGCAGCCCTTCGCCAGCATTGCCCAGGCGCAGGCGGCGCGGCTGGACAAGCCGGAGACCTTCAGCTGCCTGAACGCGCCGGGCGCGGACGCCACCGCGCTGAAGACCGTGGTGGTGGGCTGGGACGGCAACCTATATCTCACCGACGGTCATCACAGCTTCTCGGCGCTGCGCGAGATCTTCGACGGCGGGCCCAAGCTGCCGGTGTGGGTCAAGGTCGACGCCAACTATAGCGACATGGCCGACGCCAAGGCGTTCTGGCAACGCCTGGTCGATGAGCGCAAGGCCTGGCTGCGCGATGGCGACAATCGGCCGGTCACGGTGGACCAGCTGCCCAAGCGGCTGGGCCTGGCCAGCGCGGCCGAGGCCGGCGGCATGCAGGAAGACCGCTATCGTTCGCTGGTCTATTTCACGCGCGACATCGCCTATGCCAACGGCGGTCTGCCCGAGTTCGCCGAGTTCCTGTGGGGCGACTGGCTGCGCCGGCAGGTGGCGGCGGGCCAATTGCCCGCGTTGAGCGCCTACAAGATGATTCCGCCCGCCACGCTGGCAGGCATCCTGGCCGTCAGCAAGCTGGACAAGAACCTGCTGCCCACCGACGCGAGCGACAGCTACTCCGCCGCGGTGCGCGACGCCGCCAGCAAGATGGCGGCGCTGGCCGATGGCGATGTGGTGTTCCAGGATCGGACCGCCGCTCAGCTCGGTCGCATCGCCTGGGTGCAGAACGCCGCCAGCGGCACGCCGACCAAGAACGCGCGTGACGCGCTGGAAGAGCTGCCGCGCAATGACATCAAGGCCGTGGGCTCGCCGCCGCGCAACGGCGGCAAGCTCTGGTACGCGGCCAACTACCGCAACTGCGGCAAGCCGGCGGCCGGCACCTGCTGGGGCTGGTAAGCCCGGCGTTGGTCGCGGCGCTCAAGGGCCGCTGTGTTCGTAGTTGATGTCGAGCACGTCTTCTTCGGCCGAGATGATGCCGGGCTCGCCCGGCGCCTCGATGGCGCGGCCGCGTCGCGGCATGCCGGCGACCATGCGGCTGTTGCTCGCCAGCGGCAGGACGGTGGTGCCTGTGCGCGGGTCGACGCGGGGCGGGGGTTCGACGTCGCGGCGGGCGTCGCTGGCGTTCGGATCTGTCGTGGGCTTGAGCATGATGCGCGCTCCTGCAAACGGGCGCCGCCATGGCGGGCGGCGCGCATGGACATGAGATCCATCTTAGGCCTGGAATGGGCGTGTGCGGGGCCTTGCGTTGTCACGGTTGCAAGCAGCCATTGCCGGGCGCGGGGCTTATAATTCGGGTCGGATCGCGCGGCCGCGATCCGCGTCTTTCCGGCCCCGGCCGGCGCTTTGATTTCCCATCCTCCTTCGCCCGATACCGCCTTGACCGAATCCGTCGCGCGTTCCGTCCATGCCGAGCTAGTCGCCGTGCTGGTCGCCGTCACCAACGGCGAGCCCAGGGTGCTGACCACGGAAGACGCGCGCGCCTTGCCGGCCGGGCCGTTCGAGCTGTCGCACCGTTCGCTGCAGGCGGGGCTGCGCGCCTGGGTCGAGGCGCAGACGCATCATCCGCTCGGTTATGTCGAGCAGCTTTACACCTTCGCCGATGGCGACCGCTCCGACGAGTCGGGCGCGCGGGTCATGTCGGTGAGCTATCTGGGCCTGACGCGCGAGGCGGGCGAGACCGGCGTCGCGCAGGTCGGCTGGCAGGACTGGTATCGCTATTTCCCCTGGGAAGACCGGCGCGCCGGCGTGCCCGCGCTGCTGGACGAGGCCATCGCGCCGCGGCTGGCCGCCTGGTGCGAGGCGGGCGCGGATCAGGCCTCGCGCGCGCGCCGCCGCCAGCGCGCGGATATCACGTTCGGCCTGAACGGCGCGGCCTGGAACGAGGACATGGTGCTGCAGCGTTACGAACTGCTGTTCGAGGCGGGCCTGGTGCCCGAGGCCGCGCGGCGCGGGGCGGTCGGGGGCGAGGCCTTGCCCGGCGAGCCCATGCGTCATGACCATCGTCGCATCCTGGCCACCGGCATCGCGCGGTTGCGCGCCAAGATCAAGTACCGGCCCGTCGTGTTCGAGCTGATGCCGGCCCAGTTCACCCTGCTGCAATTGCAGCAGGCCGTGGAGGCGCTGGCGGGGCGAGGGCTGCACAAGCAGAATTTCCGGCGGCTGATCGAGCAGCAGGATCTGGTCGAGGAGACCGGCGACATGGCCTCGGGCACCGCCGGCAGGCCGGCCAAGCTGTTCCGGTTTCGCCGCGACGTGCTACTGGAACGAGCCATCGCGGGCAGCAAGCTGCCGCTGTCCAGAGGGCCGCGCGAGGCTTGACAAAGATTATGCTCATGCCTAGCATAAGTGGCACGCGATCAGGCGTGCCTTTTTTTGACTCAAAAATACTCATTATGAGCATAAATACTGAAGCCCTCGCAGCGACCGACCGCCTGCCCGTTCCGCCGCTGCCGGACGTAATGCTGGAGCCTGTGGTGCGCGCCGCGCTGCTCGAGGACCTGGGTCGCGCGGGAGACTTGACGACGGATGCCATCGTGCCCGCCGACGCCCAGGCGGAAACGCGCCTGGTGGCGCGCCAGGGGGGCGTGCTGGCCGGGCTGGACCTGGCGCGGCTGGCGTTCCGCGCGCTGGATCCGGCGATCCGCTTCAGCGTGTCGCGCGCGGACGGCAGCGTGCTGGAGCCGGGCGCGGAGATCGCGCGCATCCAGGGCGGCGCCCGCGCCATGCTGACGGCCGAGCGCGTGGCGCTGAACTTCCTGTGCCACCTGAGCGGCGTCGCCACCGCCACCGCATCGATCGCGCGGGCCGTGGCGCCTTATGGCGCGCGCGTGACCTGCACGCGCAAGACCATGCCGGGCCTGCGCGCCTTGCAGAAATACGCCGTGCGCGTGGGCGGCGGCAGCAATCATCGCTTCGGCCTGGACGACGCGGTGCTGATCAAGGACAACCACATCGCCTTCGCGGGCGGCATCGCCAATGCGGTGGCGCGGGCGCGGGCGGGCGTCGGCCACATGGTCAGGATCGAGCTGGAGGTCGACACGCTGGAGCAGCTGGAGACCGCGCTGGCGCTGGGCGTGGACGTGGTCCTGCTGGACAACATGAGCCTGGATGATCTGCGCCGCGCCGTGGCGATGGCGCGCGGCCGGGCGGTCACGGAGGCCTCGGGCCGCATCACGCCCGAGACGGCCGCCGAGATCGCGGCGACCGGGGTGGACCAGATCGCCGTGGGCTGGCTGACGCACAGCGCCAAGGTGCTGGACATCGGCCTGGACGCTTGAGCACGCAGCCGCCATTTACCTTTTTGCTTACCGGCCCGACATATCGCAGGCCCGCATCATGATCCGCCTTCTCCGCCGCCTTTCCGTCCTGTCCGCGCTGGCCCTGACCGCCTGCGGCAATTCGCCGTCTGGCGAACCGATGACCGATGCCTCCTACCCCGCGCACCCCATCACCATCGTGGTGACGTTTCCGCCGGGCGGCGGCACCGACCTGCTGGCCCGCCGTATCGGCGCCAGCCTGCAGGAGCAACTGGGCCAGCCCGTGGTCGTGGAAAACCGGCCCGGCGCCAGCGGCAATATCGGCGCGCGCGCCGTGGCCGAGGCGCCGCCCGACGGCTACACGCTGCTGATGGTGAACAGTTCCTTCGCCATCAATCCCGGCGTCTATCGCAACCTGGGTTTCGATCCCAGGCGCGATTTCGCCGCCGTCATCAACGTGGCCTTCGTGCCGTCGGTGTTCGTGACGCCGGCCGCGAGCGCGCTGCGCAACCTGGACGATGCGCTGGAGGCGGCGCAGCCGGGCAAGCCGCTGCCGTTCGCGTCCTGCGGCAACGGCACGCCGCAGCATCTGGCCGGCGAGATGCTGGCGCGCGCGACCGGCGCGGCCTTGCAGCAGGTGCCGTACAAAGGTTGTGGCCCGGCCTTGACCGATGTGACGGCGGGGCAGGTGCCGCTGGGCATCGTCACCGCGTCCAGCGCCGCGCCGTTGATCGCGGCGGGCAAGCTGCGGGCGCTGGCGGTAACCTCGCCCAAGCGTTCGCCGCTGTTGCCGCAAGTCGCCACGGTGGCCGAGCAGGGCGTGAAGGACTATGCGCTGGACCAGTGGCACGGCTTGCTGGCGCCCGCCGCCACGCCGCCGGCCGTGATCGACCGCATCAATGTCGCGGTGGCGCGCATCATGCAGCGCCCGGACGTGCAGGTGGCCTTGCGCGAACAGGGGTTCACGCCCGCCACCAGCACGCCGGCCGCCTTCCAGTCCATGATCCGCGCCGACATCGACCGCTACGCGGCGCTGACCGAGGCGATCGGCCTGCGCGCCGATTGACGCGCGGCCGCGGGCTTCACTTGAGGAAGCCCGTCGAGATCCATGGCACGGTCGCGACGATCACGATGCCGACGGCGATCGAGGCCAGATAGCCCATGATCGGCCGCACGCCTTGCTCCGGCGCCACGCGGCCGATCGCGCAGGCCGCGTAGTAGCCCACGCCGAAGGGCGGCGCGAACAGGCCGATGCCCATGGACAGGATCACCACCATCGCATAGTGCACTTCGTGGATGCCCATCTGGTGGGCGATCGGAAAGAGCAGGGGGCCGAACAGCACGATGGCCGGGATGCCTTCCAGCACGCTGCCCAGGATGATGAAGGCGACGATGGATACCGCCATGAACGTCGTGGCGCCGCCGGGCAGGCCGGCCATGAGGGTCGCCAGCTGCGTCGAAAAGCCGGATTGCGTCAGGGCCCAGGCCATGGCGGTGGCCGTGCCGATGATCAGCAGGATGGCGCCCGACAGGCAGGCCGTGTCCACCAGCATGGGCATGAGCCGCTTCGCGTCGAAGCAGCGGTAGATCAGCAGCCCGACCAGCGTCGCGTAGACGATGCCGATGGTGGAGACCTCGGTGGCCGTGGCGATGCCCTCGACCACGGCGGCCCGGATCACGAAAGGCAGGGCCAGCGCGGGCAGGGCCACCACCAGCGCGCGGCCGATCTCGCGGCCCGTGGCCTTGCGCGTGGCGAAGGGCGCGACATGGCGATGGCGCCACCACACCACCAGGCACAGCATCACGCCCAGCACCAGGCCGGGCAGCAACCCGCCGATGAAGAGCGCCGTGATCGACACGCCAGTGACCGAGCCGATGGTGATCAGGACCAGGCTGGGCGGCACGGTCTCGGTCTGCGCGCCGGTGGCCGACAGCAGCGCCACCAGATCGCCGTCGCTGGCGCCGCGCTTGCGCATTTCCGGGAACAGCACCGGCGCCACCGCGGCCATGTCGGCGGCCTTGGCGCCGGAGATGCCGGACACCACGTACATGGCGCCGATCAACACATAGGACAGGCCGCCGCGCACGTGTCCGAGCAGGCTGGCCAGGAACGCGACCATGCGCTGCGCCATGCCGGTCATTTCGATGAGCACGCCCAGGAACACGAACAGCGGCACGGCTAGCAGGATCAGGTGCGACATGCCTTCGTCCATGCGCCCCACCACCACCATCATGGGCAGGTCGGTGGTCAGCGACAGGTAGCCGAACGTCGCCAGGCCGAAGGCGAAGGCGATGGGCACGCCGGCGAATACGGACCCGGCGACGATGCCGACGAAGAAGATCAGCAGGTTGGCATTGCCCAGTCCGGCCAGCGCGGGCTGCAGCGCAAGCATCAGGGCGACCACGCCGCCCACCAGCAGCAGCGCGAGGCCCGTGGTGCGCCACTGGCCATGCTCGACCAGCCGCAGCAGCGCGATCAGCGTCATCAGCGCCGTGCCCACCGGCAGCGCGGCGGCGCGCCACACGTTGGGGATCTCCAGCGCGGCGGTGGTGACATAGCGTTCCTCGGACGCGTACTCGAAGCCCGGCCCTTGCAGCATCAGCAGAAAGGCCAGCGCCGCGGCCACCGCCACCATGTCCAGCATGGCCCGCGTCGCGGGCGAGGCGCGGTTGACCAGCGCGGCCATGCGCATGTGTTCGCCGCGCCGGAACGCGATGACCGAGCCCAGCATGGCCAGCCAGAGGAACAGGATGGATGCGAGTTCGTCGGACCACACCAGCGGCGTGTGCAGGACGTAGCGGGCGACGATGCCGGAGAACAGGATGATGATCTCGGCGACCACCAGCAGGGCCGCCGGGATTTCGACCAGGTGGCCCAGCGCGCTGTCCAGCGCGACGGCCCAGGGCTGCCGGGCGCCGGCCGGCGGGCTATGGCCCGGCAGGTCCGCGGCGTGCGCCGCCGCTGCCTTCATGACAGCCTCCCGGCGGCCTGTTCGAGCAGGGCCCAGGCCTTGTCGCCGTACTTTTCCTTCCAGGATGCGTAGAAGCCGGCCTTGCGCAGCGCCTCGCGGATCGGTTCGGGCTGGGGCGTGTTGAAGGCCAGGCCCTGCTCCGCCAGCTTGGCCTGCAGCTGGTTGTTCAGCGCCAGCACGTCGGCGCGCTCGGCCATGCCGGCGGCGTTGATGTGCTTGGCCACGACTTCGCGGATGTCGGCCGGCAGCTTTTCCCAGGCGCGTCGATTGCCCAGGAACCAGAAGCCGTCCCACATGTGGTTGGTCATGGAGCAGTACTTCTGCACCTCATACAGCTTGGCGGTCTGGATGATGGCCAGCGGGTTTTCCTGCGCGTCGACCACGCGGGTCTGCAGCGCGGAATAGGTTTCGTTGAAGTTGATGCTGGCCGGCGACGAACCCAGCGCCTTGAACATCGAGGTCCACAGCGGACTGACAGGCACGCGGATCTTCAGGTCGCGGAAATCGTCCGGACCCGCGATGGCGCGGTTGCTGGTCGTGACCTGGCGAAAGCCGCTGTCCCAGATGCGGTCCATCACGAACAGGCCCTTGCCGTTGATCTCGCGGCGCACGTGCGCGCCCAGTTCCCCGTCCATGGCCTTCCAGACGGCGTCGTAGTCGGGAAAGGCGAAGCCCACGCCGCTGATGGAGGCGGCGGGAACCAGGGTGGACAGGATCAGTCCGGACAGGGTGAAGAACTCGACGGCCCCCGCGCGCAGCTGGCTGAGGGTGTCCGTGTCGGAGCCCAGCTGGCTGCTGGGGAACACGGCCAGTTCGAAGCGCCCGCCGGTGTCGCGCGCGATGTTCTGCGCGGCTTCGTTGGCGCGCAGGTTCATGGGGTGCGACGGGGGCAGGTTGTTGGCGTACTTGTAGCGGAACTCCGGGGCCGCCAGCGCTTTCTGGAACGGCGCCAGCGCCAGCAGCGCGCCGCCTCCCGCGGCGCGCATCAGGTTGCGTCGAGTGGTATTCATGCTGTCTCCTTGGTTATGAGAGCCGGTCCGCTGTCGAGAGCGGACTGGGTAAGGCGCCGTTTCCGGCTTCTTGCTTTATCTTTGCATGAGGTCCAAAATATGGACCTAGGTACAACTCTTAAATTCATTAAATCATATTGATTCTGCTGCGTAAACCAATAGAATGGGCGTGTGATGAAAAAGAAGTCAGTTAATAATGGTCCACAAAATGGACCAAAAAATAATATCGAAGAACAAATCCACGGAGACGATGTGGCGGAAGTGTCGACCCAGGTGGGCGGAGCGCAGGCCATCGCGCGCGCCATGCAGGTGCTGCGCGGCGTGTCGCGAGCCCGTGGCGACGGCGCCGGCTTGCTGGCCCTGACGCGCGATACCGGCCTGAGCAAGCCCACCGTGCATCGCATCCTGGCCGCGCTCGCCGCCGAAGGCATGGTCGAGCAGGAATCCGTCAGCCGGCGCTACTTTCTGGGGCCGGAATGCCATGTACTGGGCAATGTCGCCAGCGAGCGTTTCGGCATCAACCGCCTGGCGGCGCCGGTGGTGGCGCGGCTGGCGCATGAATGCGGTGATTCCGCCTTCTTTTCCATCCGGCGCGACGTGTTCGCCGTCTGCGTGCTGCGCGAGGACGGCGACTATCCGCTCAAGACCCACGTGCTGCTGCCGGGCGACCGCCATCCGCTGGGCGTGGGCGCGGGCAGCCTGGCGATCCTGGCCGCGCTGCCGGACGACGAAGTCGACGCCTGCCTGCAGGCCAACGCGGCGCTGATCGCGCGGCGCTATCCGCACTATTCGGTGCCGCTGATCCGCGCGCTGGTCGACGAGTCTCGCGAACGCGGCTACTCGGTGAACCAGGGGCTGGTGGTGCCCGGCTCCTGGGGCCTCGGCGTGCCGCTGCGCGACGAGCAGGGGCAGGTGCTGGGCGCGCTCAGCATCGCCGCCGTGGAGTCGCGCATGGACGAGGAAAGACAGTTCCAGTTGGCCAAGCTGTTGTCGCGCGAGGCCCAACGCCTGCTGGCGCAGGCCAGTCCCGGGGGGAGGGAGGCGCGCGCGCGCCCGCCTGTCCCCAAGCCCAAGCCCTGATTCCGCCGCCGGCGGGGACGGGGCTGCATCCTGAGGAGACAGCAATGAGCAAGCGCGCCGTGATTGCGGGATGGTCGCACATCCCCTTCGGCAAACTCGACGATCCGGACACCGAGAGCCTGATGGCCCGGGTGTCCGGCGCGGCCCTGGATCATGCCGGCTTCGCCGCCGAGGAAGTCGACGGCATCTACGTCGGCGTCATGAACAGCGGCTTCCAGAAACAGGACTTCCAGGGCGCGCTGGTGGCGCTGGCGCATCCCGCCCTGGCGCACGTGCCGGCGACGCGGCTGGAGAATGCCTGCGCCACCGGATCCGCGGCCCTGTACACGGCCATGGATTTCATCGAATCGGGCCGTGGGCGCGTCGCCCTGGTGGTCGGCGCCGAGAAGATGAGCGCGCGCCCGACGTCCGAGGTGGGCGATATCCTGCTCAACGCCAGCTACCGCAAGGAAGAGGCCGGCATCGAAGGCGGCTTCGCGGGCGTGTTCGGCCGCATCGCCGCTGCCTATTTCGAGCGCCATGGCGATCAGGGCGAGGCCCTGGCCCGCATCGCGGCGAAGAACCACCGCAACGGCGTGGACAACCCCTATGCGCAGATCCGCAAGGACCTGGGCTTTGAATTCTGCAACGCCGTGAGCGAGCGCAATCCCTACGTGGCCGCGCCGCTGCGCCGCACGGACTGCTCGCTGATTTCCGATGGCGCGGCCGCGCTGGTGCTGGCCGATGCGGATCTGCTGCCGGACTTGCGGCGCGCCATCGCGTTCCGCGCGCGGCAGCACGTCAACGACATCCTGCCGCTCAGCCGCCGCGACCCCATCGCATTCGAGGGTGCGGCGCGCGCCTGGCGCGCCGCGCTGGATCAGGCCGGGCTGGTGCTGGACGACCTGAGCCTGGTGGAAACGCACGACTGCTTCACTATCGCCGAACTGATCGAGTACGAGGCCATGGGCCTGACCCCGCGCGGGCAAGGCCACAAGGCGCTGCGCGAAGGCTGGGTGCAGAAGGATGGGCGTCTGCCGGTGAACCCGTCCGGCGGCCTAAAGGCCAAGGGGCATCCTGTGGGCGCCACGGGCGTGTCCATGCATGTGATGGCCTGCATGCAGCTGGCGGGCGAGGCCGCGGGCATGCAGATTCCCGGCGCGGCGCTGGCGGGCGTGTTCAACATGGGCGGCGCGGCCGTGGCCAACTACGTCAGCATCCTGGAGCGCGACAAATGAGCGGACCTGCTGCACATATGCCGGAAGGCGGCGTCGCGCCGGTATCGCGCCGGGTGATGAACCTGGCCCATTTCCTGGTGCAGGCGGCGCGCCGGCATCCTGAGCGGCACGCGCTGATCTGCGGCGAGGCGACGCTCAGCTGGCGCGAGCTGGATGGCCGCAGCGCGGCGCTGGCCCGGGCGTTGGCCGCCCATGGCGTGGGCAAGGGCGACCGCGTGCTGGTGCATTCGCGCAACAGCTTTGAATTCGTCGAAACGCTCTTCGCCACGCTGCGCCTGGGCGCCGTCTGGGTGCCGACGAACTTCCGCATCGCACCGGACGAGGCGGCCTATCTGGCGCAGGCATCTGGCGCCAAGGTGTTCCTGTGCCAGGGCGACTATGCCGACCACGCCGAGGCCGTGGCGCGGGCCATGCCGCAGCTGGCGCTGCTGGCAAGGCTGGGGCCGGAAGGCTTCGCCGCGCCCGAGGTCGCGGACCTGATCGAGGCGCAGCGGGGCGCCGCGCCGGCCTGCGTCGATGTGGAGCATGACGATCCCTGCTGGTTCTTCTTCACGTCCGGCACCACCGGGCGGCCGAAAGCGGCGGTGCTGACGCATGGGCAGATGGCCTTCGTGATCACCAATCATCTGTGCGATCTCATGCCGGGCACGACCGAGCAGGACGTCAGCCTGGCCGTGGCGCCGCTGTCGCACGGCGCCGGCATCCATCTGCTGACCCAGGTGGCGCGCGCCGCCTGCACCGTGCTGCCGGCGTCCACGCGCTTCGACGCCGAGGAGATCTGGCAGCTGGTGGAGCGCCATCGGGTGAGCAACATGTTCACCGTGCCCACCATCGTCAAGATGCTGGTCGAACATCCGGCCGTCGACGCCTGGGATCACTCCAGCCTGCGCTACGTGATCTATGCCGGCGCGCCCATGTACCGCGAAGACCAGAAGCGCGCGCTGGAAAAGCTGGGGCCGGTGCTGGTGCAGTACTTCGGCCTGGGCGAGGTCACTGGCAACATCACCGTGCTGCCGCCGGCCCTGCATGAGGCGGCGGACGCGCCCGGCGCGCGCCTGGGCACTTGCGGCATCGAGCGCACCGGCATGCAGGTCAGCATCCAGGACGACAGCGGCCGGCAGCTGGACCCCGGCCAGCCGGGCGAGATCTGCGTCTGCGGTCCGGCGGTGTTCGCGGGCTACTACGCCAATCCGCAGGCCAACGAAAAGGCCTTCCGTGACGGCTGGTTCCGCACCGGGGACCTGGGCTATATGGATGCGGAGGGCTTCGTCTATATCACCGGCCGGCAATCCGATATGTACATCTCGGGCGGCTCGAACATCTATCCGCGCGAGGTCGAGGAAAAGGTGCTGACACACCCTGCCGTGGCTGAAAGCGCGGTGCTGGGCGTACCCGATCCGACCTGGGGCGAGGCCGGCGTCATGGTCTGCGTGTTGCGAGCTGGGCATGACCTGAGCGAGGACGAATTGCTGGCCTGGATGGCGCCGCGCATGGCGCGCTACAAGCTGCCGCGCCACATCTTCTTCTGGGACGAGTTGCCGCGCTCGGGCTACGGCAAGGTCACGAAGAAGCTGGTGCGCGATGCGCTGTACGAGCGCGGCTGCCTGGACCGCGCGCCGGAGCTGGCGCGCTGATGCGTGGAAATACAGACAAGGATGTACAGATAAAAAAGCCCTAGCGGGCAAGGAGACGCAATCATGGAGACGACGCAGGAGGCAGTGCTGGTAACAGGAGGGGCGTCGGGCATCGGCCTGGCGGTGGTTCGGGGGCTGCTGGATGCCGGACGCCGGGTGCTGGCGGCCGACCTTTCGCAGGAGCGGCTGGACGTCATGGGCGACATCGCGCCGCCCGAGAGGCTGGGGCGCGTGCGTCTGGATGTGTCGGACGAAGCGCAGGTCGTGGATGCGCTGGCGCGGCAGGAGAGCGCTTTCGGGCCGATAGGCGGGCTGGTCAACAGCGCCGGCATCGGCCAGGACCTGCCGTTCCTGGACACCGAAACCGCGGCGCTGCGCCGCATGCTGGAGGTGAACCTGGTGGGGTCCTTCGTCGTGGCGCGCGAGGTCGCGCGCCGCATGCGCAAGCGCGGACATGGCTCCATCGTCAACATCACCTCGGTGTCGGGCATACGCGGCAATGCCGGACGCGCGGCCTACGGCGCGTCCAAGGGCGGGGTGGTGACGCTGACGCGCGTGATGGCGGTCGAACTGGCTGAATACGGCATTCGCGTCAACGCGGTTGCGCCGGGGCCGATCGAAACGCCGCTGGTGGGGCAGATGCATACCGAGCAGGCGCGCGCCGCCTGGCGCCGGGTGGTGCCGCAGCATCGCTATGCCGCGCCCGAAGAGCTGAATGGGACTATCGGCTGGTTGCTCGACGAGTCCAAATCCAGCTATGTTACCGGGCAGGTCATCTGCGTGGACGGCGGCTTCACCGCGGCCGGCATGTTGCCCGCCACGCACTGAGTTTGTCATTGCCCAGGTTTCATTCATTGCGCCACAAGCGCACGGAGACCAGACCATGCGATACACCACCGTGGATCGTTCGTTGCGGGGAGTACAAGCGCCGCCCCGTCCCAGAACGCTGATACACCCGGGCGCCTTCAACCCGGTCCGCATACACAGCCGCTGCGCCGGACATGGCCGCCACGTGCGGCTGCTGCTCAGGCCGGGGGCTTCTCTGTTCGACGCCATGGTCGACACGCTGGCCGGGGCCGGCATCGCCAATGCGTCCATGACCATCCTGGGCGGGGGCTTCCGTCACCTGGACTACTGCACCGCGCCGCCCGATCCGCAGCACCGGATGGTGGTGGCCTATACCGCGCCCATCTCGGCCGGCGCCGCCTATCTCATTTTCGGCAACGCCACGCTGGGCAAGACCGATGCGGGCGCGCCGCTGGTGCATTGCCACGCGGCATTCTGCGACGAGACGGGCGCGCCGCTGGGCGGACACATCGTGCCCCAGACCACCATCGTCGGCGAACGGCCGGTGCCGGTGCTGGTGACGTCACTGGAAGGCTTTGAGCTGCGTGCCACCTATGACGCCGAAACCAATCTGCGGCTATTGCAGCCCCAAGGGACGGGTGACCATGGACATGCCTGATGTCGAAAGCGGCAGCATGGGCCGCGTGGCCTACGCCCGCATCGGACCCAACGAAGACCTGGTGCAGGGCGTGGAAAAGCTCTGCCTGGCCGAGGGCTTTCGCAATGCCTTCGTGCGCGGCGCGCTGGGCAGCCTGGTGGATGCCTGCCTGTACACCCGCGATGGCGGATACCGCCATGTGTCCGGGCCGGCGGTCGAGATCGTCAGTCTCGCTGGCGAGGTGCGGGCGCAGCCGGACGGCTCGCTGACGGCGTCGCTGTCGGGCGTGGTCGCCGATCCGCAGGGGCAGGTGCACGGCGGACCGTTCGTGCCGGGCGCCAATCCCATCTGCATGACCTTCGAGGTCACGCTCGAGGAATGGCTGCCGGCAGAGGATGCGGCGGCCTAGAGCCAGTAACGCGCCGCGTAGATGATCGTCATCGCGGCGCCCGTCACGATGACGAACAGGCGCACGGCCTGGGCGGGGAGCACGCGGATCAGGTAGCCGCCCAGGTATCCGCCCAGCAACGCGCCCGCCAGCATGCAGAGGGTGGCGGGCCAGTGGACCGATCCCTGCGCGATGAAGATGACGATGGCCGCCGCGGTGACGAAGGTGGCCAGCAGGTTCTTCAGCGACTTGATGGCGCGCAGGTTGCCGGGGTCGGTGATCGATATCACCGCGGTCAGGATGACGCCGAGCCCGGCGCCGAAGAAACCTCCATACACCGATGCCAGCGCGATCGGCACGACGCCGCGCGCGGCGCGGTCCTGCGCCTGCGCGCCGCGCCGGCGCGCGCTCCAGGCTTGTACTTGTGGCGCAAAGGCGAACAGCAGCGTGGCGAAGGCAATGAGCGCCGGCACGGGCAGGATGAAATAGGCCGGCGGGATCGCCAGCAGGACGAAGGCGCCCAGCGCGCCGCCCACCGTCGTCGCCACGGACAGCAGCCAGAAGCGGCGATCGGGCGCGGGCAGGTTTTCGCGGTCGGCCAGCGCGGCCAGGATGTGGCCCGGCGATATCGCCACCGCGCTGGAGGCGTTGGCGATGACGGGCGGCAGTCCGGCCGCGACCATGGCAGGGAAGGTGATGAGCGTCGCGCCGCCCGCCAGCGCGTTGATGGCCCCGCCCAGTACGCCCGCGCCCGCCAGCAGCGCCGCCATGCTCCAGTCCATGCGTGCCTCCTATTCAAACAACGTATTGGTCCATGTAATGGACTTAAATATGTCATGTGAAATTTATTATTGCCTATTATCTGCGAGGATATAGAATGCAATCAAACAAAATATAAATTAACGGTCCATAAAATGGACCTAAATAAAGAGACTCCGGCGACGCCTTTTAGTCGCCACCGCTGTATCGCTGTCACTCCTGGGACGGCGTTCGCGGCCCAATCTCTATCCGGCCTTCCGCGTTCGCGTCCTGATCACTGGCGCGCGGCTCGTACCCGAGCTGCCGCGTATTCATCCGCATGGCCTTACCGGCCGCCGTTGAATCAGGAGGGAATCGATGGATGTGAGTTTCATGGCGTTTTCCCGTTTGGCGTTCGGGCACTGGGAAGGACAGCCGCTCTATGCGCTGGCCGACCTGGGCATCCCGCAGCGCCTGGCCCAGCCGCGCAGCTGCGCCGATCTGGCCGCCGAGCTGGGATGCCCCGCCGAGGCCTTGGAGCGCCTGCTGGATTGCGCGGTGGCGCAGAAGCTGCTGGTTTGCGAGGCCGGCCGCTACGGCAACAGTGAACTGAGCGCGCGCTTCCTGACCGAGGACAGTCCCGAGTCGCTGCTCAGCTGGATCCGCATCATGGACCGCTGGAAGCGGCCCTGGGCACAGCTGGCCGAGGCGGTGCGGCAGGGAGCGGCGGTCGACAATCAGGCCAAGTGGCTGGGCGAGGATCCGCAGTTCATGCGCGACTTCATCCTGGGCATGCACCAATTCGCCGCGCGTTCCGGACCGCAATTCGCCGAGGCGCTGAAGGACCTGCCCGTGCGCCGGCTGATCGACGTGGGCGGCGGCGCGGGCACCTACTCGATCGCGCTGTGCGCCGCGCGTCCCGAGGCGCGGGCGGAGATCCTGGACCTGGCGCCGGTGGTGGACATCACGCGCGAGACAGCGCGCGCCGCCGGCCTGGCCGAGCGCGTCACGGCGCGGGTGGCCGACTACCGCCACGACGAGTTCGGCGCGGATGCCGACGCGCTGCTGTTCTCCAACGTGCTGCACCAGGAAAGCGCCGAGGTCTGCCGCTCGATGCTGGCGCGCGCGCTGCGGGCGCTGCGCGCCGGCGGCACGTTGCTGGTACAGGGCTACTTCCTGTCGGAAGACCGGCGCGCGCCGCAGTTCACCACCCTGCACAACCTGTCGGCGCTGGCGCTGTGGGACGGCGGACGTAGCTGGACCGTGGGTGACATGCAGGCGCTGATCGCCGCGGCCGGCTTCGAGCGGCAGACCGTGCTGCGGCAGGAGAGCAGCGGCTTCTGCCTGCTGTCGGCCGCGAAGCTGTGACGCCGTTCCCATCCCCCAATCACGGAGCCAACATGTCCACGTTGACGCTGAACAATACCGAGTCCGAAGTGATCGCCTGGCTGAAGGAGAACCGCAATGCGACCGTCGAGGGCATCAAGGAAAAGAACCTGATCGAGGAACGCATTCTGGACAGCATGCAGTTCCTGGATTTCATCATGTTCCTGGGCGAACTGACCGGGCGCGACGTGTCTGGCGCGATCACCGTGGACGACCTGAAGACGGTGGACGCGATCGTGCGCTTCGTCCACGCGCAGAGCTAGCCGGGAGCGTCATGCCATGGATATCGACTACGCCAGAATCGGCCGCCTCATGACGCTGTCCAAGGGGCGCACGCACGACCCCTACGAGCGTTTCACCTGGCCCGAGCGCATTCCAGAGGACCAGCCCTGGTGCAGCGAGGATCTGCTGACCACCTACGGCACGCCCTACCAGGACCAACTGGACCCCGGCCAACGGGTGCGCCTGAGCAAATGGGAGGCGGTCAATTTCTTCAGCCTCAACGTGCACGGCATCAAGGGCGTGCTGGGCTTCGTCAGCCGTTGCATCTACGAGCCGTGCTATGCCGACGTGTCCGAGTACCTGCACGTCTTCATGGGCGAAGAGAACTTCCACATGTGGTACTTCGCCAAGGCCTGCCTGGACTACGCGGGCAAGATCTATCCGGCGATCCAGCTGCAAGGACCGGAGCAGACGGACAGCCCCGAGCTGGAGGACCTGTACATGTTCGCCAGCACGCTGATCTTCGAGGAGTTCGTCGACTACTACAACCACAAGGTCGGCACTACCGAAGGCATCACCGACATCCTCAAGCAGGTCAACTACGAGCACCACGTCGACGAATCGCGGCACGTCTCGTTCGGCCGCGAGATGGTCCCCAGGCTGTACCGGCTGGCGCTGGAACGCAGCGCCGACCCTGAAGCCACGCGCGCCGACGTAGACCGCATGGTGACCAGCATGTTCCGCTATTTCATCAGCCTGATGTACAACCCGGCCGTGTATGACGATGCGGATGTTCACGGACCGCTGGGCTTTCGCAATGGTCACGCGATGCGCAACGCGCTGCGCGCGCATCCGGCCCGCAAGGCCGTGCATGAGCAGTGGTTCAAGCGCAGCGCGGCCTTTTTCAGCAAACAGGGCCTGGTCGCCGGCCTGGACCTGGCCGCGCTGTAGGAGGACCCGCCATGGCAAGCGTCCTGAGCGGACCGGCGGTCCAAGCCCTGTTCGGCGCTCGCCTGCCCGTGCTGCAGGCGGGTATGGGCGGCGTGGCGCAACCGGAACTGGCTGCGGCGGTCTGCGAGGCCGGCGGTTTCGGCATGATCGGCCTGTACCGGCACGAAGAAGGCGAGATCTGCGAGCTGCTGGCGCGGACCGCCGCGCTCACGCCGGCGCGTTTCGGCGTGAACTTCGTGCCATTCGTGCTGGACGCCGAGCAACTGCTCGGTCGCCTGGCCTGCCTGGCCGACCGGCCGGAACGTCCGGTGGTGACTTTCTTCGGTCTGCCGGAGGCGCGCGTGCTGCGCAGCCTGCCCGCCGGCATGGACTATGGCGCGCAGGTCGGCTCGCGGGAGGATCTGGACGCCGCGTTCGACGCGGGACTGCGTTTCGGCGTGCTGCAGACCGTCGAGGCGGGTGGCCACCATCTGGGCGCGCTGACGCGCGCGCGGGCGCTGGATCAGGCGGACCAGCTGCTGGCTGGCGGCCGGATGGTGTTTCTGAGCGGCGGCATCAGCAATGCCGCCGAGCTTCGGCTGGCGCTGGACGCCGGCTATGCCGGCGCCTTGTGCGGCACCGTGTTCGCCGCCACCGAGGAATCGGCGGCGCACGCGCGCTACAAGCAGGCGATCGTCGACGCCCGGCCGGACGACACCATGGTCACCGACCGCTTCAGCATCGGCTGGCACACGCACCGCCACCGGGTCATCCGCAACCGCAGCTGTGACGGCGACCTGTCGGCCGGCGTCATTGGATTTGCCCACTATTTCGGAAAACGCTACCCCATCCTGCGCTACAGCGTTGCTGTGCCCACTGCCCAGACCGAGGGGCAGATCGAGGACATGGCGTTGTATTGCGGGACGTCCTGCAAGGACACGCATGCCGTCCGCACCGTGAGGCAGGTGCTGGCGGACCTGACGTCCTGAGCGCATCCACCCGAAGGAGATTGCATCGTGATTATCGAGAAGCAGTGGCACCAGGTGAAGAACGTCCTGCAGGCCAAGCTGGACAGCACATTCTCGGTCGCGCCGGACGCGACCACCGAATTCGACAGCCTGCTGGCCTTGGACGAGATCAACGCGCTCGGCTATGTGCGCAATTTCCCGCACCTGACCTGCGTCATGTGTTCGATCGAGCAAGGCGAGCTGCTGGGCTTCGCGCGCGGCCAGCGCAAGCTCGAACCCGACTTCAAGCAGTTGAATGCGGATGTGGCCCTGTTGCCCGCGACCTGCTACAAGATCTACCTGGGCCTGAAGGGCCAGCAGCTGGATGGCGCGCGGGTGGAGTCCTGCATCGCGCGCTGCTTCCGCCATGAAGACAAGGCGCTGGACAGCTACCGCGCCTTCAACTTCACCATGAAGGAATACGTATACCTGGGCACCGCCGAGGGCGCGCAGGCGCATCTGGAGGCCGGCTACGACCGTGTGTTCTCCTTGTTCGCGCAGCTGGGCATCCGCGCCGATTGCGAAGAAGCCAACGATCCCTTCTTCGATTCCGGCAGCCCGGTGGCCCGGCTGTCGGCCTTGACGCCCACCAAGCGCGAGCTGGTGTTCGACGGACATGCCGTGTCTTCGCTGAACTATCACCGCAACTATTTCGGCGAGAAGTTCGAGATCCGCCTGAACGGCGAATTCGCGCATACGAGCTGCGTGGCCTTCGGGCTGGAGCGCTGGATCTCCATGCTGAAGGACCATTTCGGCGACGCCCGCCGCGCGCTGGCCGCGTTGGAACAGGCCTAGGGGCGGGCCATGGCGCAGGCGCAGACTTTGTTTCGCTCGGGGCAGCAGTTCGAGAAGACCTGGGAGGTGGACGCCGCCGCCCTGTCCTTGAACTACGGCGGTGACATGGACGTGCTGGCCACGCCGGTCATCGTCTATTGGATCGAGTCCTATGCCACCGAGTGCATACGCCGGGCGGGCGACGGCAGTTGCCGTTCGGTGGGCCAGGCCGTGAGCGTCAAGCATGTCGCGCCCGCGTATCCGGGCAGCGCGGTGCGGCTGACGCTCACGGTGCAGGCCATGTTCGGCAACGCGCTGCGCTTCGATGCCCGCGCGGTGGCGGCGCGGGACGGCAGCCTGATCGCCACCGGCACCCATGACCGCGCCCTCATCGGGACTTGATCTCACCGTGGTGCTCGGCGCCAGGCCGGCGCAGGCGCCGGCCCGCACACGCCTGGGCAAGCCCTATCTGCCCGGCACGGCCGGGTTCGGCCTGAGCGACAGCGGGGGCGTGCAGGCCGCGCTATACGCCAACCGCAAGTACGTGGGCATCGATATCGAACGGCTCGACCGGCCGGATCTGGCGGCGCGGCGGCACCGGCTGGGCGCCTGGGTGGCGCGGCGCGACCATGTGCCGGTGGAGTTCCTGGCGGGCTGGGTCGCGCGCGAGGCCTGCGCCAAGTGCGTGGGGCTGGGCTTGCTGCATGCTCTGCCGCGCATGGCGATCGCCTGGACGCGGCAGGTCGCCGAAGGGGGCGGGGCCGTGGACATCGGGCTGGACTTCGCCGGCCGGGGCTTCGTGGCGCGCTGCGCCCGGCTGGACGGCCTGATGCTGGGGCTGTGCTATCGCGAGGACTACGGTCCGCCGAGAATCGTGCTGCTGCGCGGATAGGCGGCGGCCGCGCTCATGTGGCGGCAAGCAGCAGGCGTGTCGAGTGCTGCGCGGGCGGGGACTGGGCCTCGTTGCGGAAGACCGACATGGATTCGCGCAGATCTTGCGCCTGGTCCGACATGCTGCGCGTGGCCTCGGCGGCCTGCTCCACCAGCGCCGCGTTCTGCTGCGTGACGCTATCCATCTGCGAGATCGCGACGTTGACCTGGTCGATGCCGGTGCTCTGCTCGCGCGAGGCTGCCGCGATTTCCCCCATGATGTCCGCGACATGACGCACCGAGGCCAGGACCTCCTCCATGGTGTCGCCGGTGCTGGTGGCCAGCTCGGATCCTGTCGTCACATGCTGGCTGGAGGTTTCGATCAAGGCCTTGATCTCCTTGGCCGCCGTGGCGCTGCGCTGCGCCAGCGTGCGCACTTCCGCCGCTACGACCGCGAAGCCTCGGCCCTGTTCGCCGGCCCGGGCGGCCTCCACCGCAGCGTTCAGCGCCAGGATATTGGTCTGGAAGGCAATGCCCTCGATGACCGAGATGATTTCATGGACCTTGGCGGAACTGGCCGCGATGTCCTGCATGGTGGCGATCATGCGCCGCATGGCCTGGCCGCCGGCCTCGGCTGTCTGCGAGGCGGCCAGCGCCATCGCGCTGCCCTGTTGCGCGCTTTCGGTGTTTTGTTTCACGGCGGACGTCAGCTGTTCCATGCTGGCGGCGGTCTGCTCCAGCGACGCAGCCTGCTCCTCGGTGCGACCCGAGAGATCTGCATTGCCGCTCGCGAGCTGGGACGACGCGGTGGAAATGGCGTCGGCGGCGGTCTGGATGCGGGACACGGTCGCGCTCAGTTGCACGCGCATGGTCTCCAGCGAGGCGATCAGGCTGTTCGCGCCGCCGGCGGTGGGACGCAGGCTCAGCGTCAGGTTGCCATTGGCGATCTCGCGCGCCATTTCCTGGGCCTGCCGCGGCTCGCCGCCAAGCTGGCGCAGCACGCTGCGCGTGATCAGCCACGCCGCCAGTCCGCCCAGGGCCAGCGCCAGCACGGTCGCGCCCAGGGTCGCCGTCTGCAGCGTGGCCGAGGCTCGCAGCGCCTCGTCGGCCGCCTCGTCGCTCAGGCGCGTTTCCAGCGCGGTCAGCGCGGCCAGCTCCTTGAGCCATGACGCCTGTGGCGCGCGGGCCTCCTGGACCAGCACGACGATGGCGCCCGCCGGGTCGCCGGCCAGTCCCAGGCTGGCGGCCTTGTCGATCAGCGGCATGGCCTTCAGCTCATCGCGCTTGACGGCTTGAAGCAGCGCCAGCTCCTCAGGCTGCGTGGTGGGATTGGACGTGAGCATCCGTTCCAGCTTGGCGTAGTCCTCGCGGTAGATCTGCTCCTGAGTCTTCAACCGCTGCGCCTCGAAGTCTATGGCCTTGGGATCGCGCAGCAGCGCGATGTTGCGCACGGCGACCGCGCGGTCCGTCACGGCGGCGCGCATCTCGGCGGCCAGCCTGGCCTGTTCGTTGTTGACCTCGACGATGTCGATCATGCCGTCGCGCAGGATGCGCGTGTTGTAGGACTCGAGCACGGCGATGGCGCACAGCAACGCCAGCAGCATGCCAAAGCCGCCGAACAGGCGGGTGGATACCTTTAGGTTTTTCATCGTTTTCTCCGGGGCGGACGCGAGCCGCCGTCATGAGAGATAACGACAGGGGAGCCGGTGCAGTTGAGGGCTGAAGAGGTGAGACTAGTCTGATATTAAGGGCAGTCCTAGGCACTCAGGACGCGGGGGAACTGACGGAGTGTGGGGGATGCCGGCATGCGGAAGGGGCCGCCTTGCGCGGCCCCCCGCGGGTTCAGACGGTCTGGGCGTGAGCCTTGGCGTGCTGTTCGAGTTGCAGCTTGAGATCGGGCGGCAGCTTCAGCTGGCGCGCGAGCTCGTCCAGGTAGGCACGCTCCATGAAGCTTTCTTCGTCGACCACCAGCAGGCTGGCCAGGTACATCTCGGCGGCCATCTCGGGCGTGGCGGCGGCCTGGGCGACGGCCGCCGGATCCAGCGGACGCGCCAGTTCGGCTTCGAGCCAGCTGCGGTCGCGGGCGTCGGAAGAGAGCCTGGCGAGTTCGGTTTCGAGCAGGCCGCGTTCTTCGGGGCCGATATGGCCGTCGGCCTTGGCGGCGCCGATCATCGCGGTCAGCACAGCGCTGCTGTGCTGTTCGGCTTGTGGCGCGGGCAGGCGGTCCAGTGTCTGCGGCGGCGTCGCGGCGGCCCCGGCGCCCTGCTTGCGCTGCCAGTCGCCATAGGCGCGGTAGGCCAGGGCGCCCAGCGCGGCCATGCCGCCGTACATGGCGACCTTGCCGCCGATCTTGCGGGCCTTCTTGCTGCCCAGCAGCAGTCCCAGGGCGCCCGCGCCCAGCGCGCCGCCGCCCAGGCCGGTCAGGAAGGACGACCCCTTGCCCCCGGTGGCGTTCTGGACGCGCGAGCCGGCGTCGGAAAGCAGTCCCTGGCCGGACTGCAGCAGTTGATCGAGTAGTTGTCTGGCGCTCATACGGCCCCCTTCGTAGGCAGGAGAACCTGCGGAATCTGATCCGACCTGCGCGGGGCAAGGAAGTTCAGCTTGCAGTCAGTAACATGGTGCGTCGCCGCTTGCCCGGAAAGGTAGTGCTACAACGTGGCAAGGGCCGGCCCAGTCGCGCCGGCCGACTTCAGGAGATGTGTCCATGACGATCCGCGTGCGCCAGAATGCGCCCCAGACCCTGCAATTCACCGCCACGGCCGAAGGCCATGAACTGCCGCTGGCCATGCCGCAGCCGCAAGGCGAGGGCCCCGACCCGCACGATTATTTCGATACCGCGCTGGGCGGCTGCAAGGCGCTGACGCTGATGGTCTACGCGCAGCGCAAGGGGTTGCCGCTGGAATCGGTGGGCGTGGACGTGGTGCGCGATGCCAGCGAGGAACGCAAGGGGGTCTACCGCCTGACCGCCAAGCTGACGCTGCATGGCGAATTGACGGATGCCCAGATCGACGAACTGCTGGCGGTGGCGGAAAAATGCCCGATCCACAAGCTGATGACGGCGGTGGATGTGCAGGTGTCGACGCTGGTGGTGCGGCCGGAATAGAGGGACAAGGTTAGTCGGGACGGGGGCTGGGAACGGAATGGCGGGAATCTGCACTCAGCCGGTTTCCGGCTCGATGATCCCAGTCCATGTCCAACCTGATCTCGTGGTCCGGCAGCAATCCGACGTACCAGTCGCCAGATTCCTCGGTCGCGGGGGCCGGGGCGCGCGGCCAGCCCGAGCGGGCGGGGTCCATCGGGTCGCGGGCGCGGGCCTTTGCCTTCGTTGCCAAGGCCGGCTCCGCGCCGCGCGTGATGCGCGCGCAGGTAAGGCAGACAGTGCGCCTCTTGAAGTCCTCGCTTGCGATGCCGCCTCGCGCCGATCGGCTGCGCATGGCATCGCACCGGGAGCTGGTCGCGGAATGCCGGCGGCTGTTCCGTGCGTCGAGGCAGGACTACGGGGTGCCCATCGCGGGCCAGGTGGCGCGCATCGGCGCTTGCCTGGAGCGCCTTTGCGCACTGCAGGGCGATGCTTCCACCGTGACGCGGACGGCGCTGATGCACGGCGTTGTCGCGCGCGCCCTGGGCTCCAGGAACGTGGGCCAGCTCCTGCGTAGCGGCCGCGGGCTGGGCGAACACAGGACGCTCACGAGCGCGGAAGAGGATTTCAAGCGCGGCCAGCTCAAGGATGCGAAGGTGCCGGAAGCCGTGCGCCAGCGCATTGCCCAAAGCCTGGAGCGCAGGATGGGCGGGGATAGCCCGATGCTGCGCCTGATCCGGGAGTCGGTTGCGCTCCATGCGGCCGAACAGGTCGGGGCGCTGCCGACCGATCAGCTCAAAGCCCTGAACAAGGCGCTGGTAGAGGAAAACGATCAGCTGATACTGGCGGCCCGGCAGAGGAAATCAGGGGCCGTGGACGGCGGCCAGGGCTGAATGCCGCTGGCGCCGCCTGAAGGAAATGCTCAGTCTTCCATGCCCGGGACGACGGTCGAGAAACCGGCGTCCACGTGGGTGATCTCACCGGTCACGCCGGCGGCCAGGTCCGACAGTAGGAAGGCGGCGACGTTGCCCACGTCCTCGATGGTGACGTTGCGGCGCAGCGGCGCCTGGGCCTCGACGAACTTCAGGATGGCCGAGAAGTCCTTGATGCCGCTGGCGGCCAGGGTCTTGATCGGGCCGGCCGAGATGCCGTTGGCGCGGATGCCGCGCGGGCCCAGGGCGGTGGCCAGGTAGCGCACGCTGGCTTCGAGCGAGGCCTTGGCCAGGCCCATGGTGTTGTAGTTGGGAACCACGCGCTCGGCGCCCAGGTAGGTCAGCGTCAGCACCGAGGCGTTGCGGCCCTGCATCAGCGGCAGGGCGGCCTTGGCCATGGCGGGGAAGCTGTAGGCCGAAATGTCGTGCGCCACGCGGAAGGCTTCGCGCGACAGGCCGTCCAGGAAGTCACCGGCGATGGCTTCGCGCGGGGCGAAACCGATGGAGTGCACCAGGCCGTCCAGGCCGTCCCAGTGGGCGCCCAGTTCGGCGAAGGTCGCCTCGATCTGGCTGTCCTCGGCCACGTCGCAGGGCAGCACGATCTTGCTGCCGAACTCCGCCGCGAATTCCGCCACGCGTTCCTTGAACCGGTCGCCCACATAGGTGAAGGCGAGCTCGGCGCCCTGCTGATGACAGGCGCGCGCGATGCCGTAGGCGATGGAACGGTTCGAGAGCACCCCGGTGACCAGAATGCGTTTGCCGGCGAGAAAGCCCATATTCAATCCTTTGATTTTGTCCTTCCGAAGGCCGCCATTTTAGTGGCACGCCTCACGACCGACCAGCCACACCAAACCGGGGCCGCGCCAGATCAGGGCCGCGCGGAGCCGGCTTTGCCGGTCCGCTGCGGCGCCCCTGGGGGAAGCGCGCAGCGCTCGGGGGGGACCTCTACCCCCGGGCGTTGGTGCCCGGCACGCGCAGCTGGCCGCCCACCTTCAGGGCGTTGCCCTTCAGGTTGTTGAGCGCGCGCAGCGCGTCGACCGTGGTGCCGTACTGCTTGGCCAGCGAGAACAGGGTGTCGCCCTGCCGGATCTTGTGGGTGCGGACGTTGGGGCGGGCGCTGGAGACGCGGGCCGGAGGCGTCGGCGTCGCGCGGCCATGTGGCGCGGCCTTGCTGCTGCTTGCCGGCGCGGAATCCAGCGCGCCGACGGCGGGGGCCAGCGAGGCCACCTGGATGCCGCCGGGGCCGGGGTCGCCCGGCACCAGCATGGACTGGCCGGCCGCGACCTTCTGGCGCGAGCCGATGTCATTGGTTTCGCGCAGCTTGGCCTCGCTGACGCCGAAGCGCTTGGCGATGGACGCGTAGGATTCGCCGCGGCGCGAGTGGTAGACCTTCCAGGCGCTCAGGTCGCCCTTGTAGTTGGTCAGGTTGGCGTTGAATATCTCGACGCGGTCGGCCGGCAGCAGCAGCGTGGGCGCGTGGTCGCCTCGGATGACCGGGCGGTTGAAAGAGGGATTGAGCGCCTTGAACTCGTCCAGCGGCATTTCGGCCAGCTTGGCGGCGATTTCCAGGTCGATGTCGCTGTTCTTGCGCACCGTCACGAAGTAGGGCGTGTTGCCGACCGGCGGCAGCGCCACCGCGTAGCGCTGCGGGTCGGCGATGATGTTCTTGATGGCCTGCAGCTTGGGGACGTAGTTGCGGGTCTCGTCCGGCATGGACAGGGACAGGTAGTCGGTGGGCTGGCCGGCGGCCTCGTTCTTGGCCATGGCGCGTTGCACGGAGCCTTCGCCCCAGTTGTACGAGGCCAGCGCCAGGTACCAGTCGCCCTGCATTTCGAACAGCTTTTCCAGGTAGTCCAGCGCCGCGTTGGTCGAGGCGATGGGATCGCGACGCTCGTCGCGCCACCAGTCCTGCTTCAGGTTGAAGTGCTGGCCCGTGGCCGGCACGAACTGCCACAGGCCGGAGGCCTGGGCGCGCGACAGGGCGGTGGGGTTGTAGGCGCTTTCGACGAAGGGCAGCAGCGCCAGCTCGGTCGGCAGGCCCCGGCGGTTGATCTCGTCGACGATGAAATACAGGTATTTGCCGGCGCGCTCGGCCATGCGCTGAACCGATTCGGGGTGGGACGCGTAATAGTCCGTCCACTGCTGCGACAGCTCGGTGTTCAGGTTGGGGATGGCGAAGCCGCGCCGGATGCGGTCCCAGGCGTCCGAGGGCGGATTGGTCAGGTCGACCGTGCGGGACGTGTCGCGGGCGATGTAACGCCCTTGGGAGTTGGTGGTGAGGTTCTTGCTGTCGTGGGATTTGGTTCCTGCGCAACCGGCGAGGACTGCCAGCATCAGTGGCAGAAGGAGTCGGGATAGATTCATCGGGCGGTCACTTGAAATCGTTCTTCCATTCACGAAGGGAGGCAAAAACCTCTACCGGCGTAGGGTGGCCGTGTCCGGCCCAGCTTGCTGCGGCACGCACGACATCGACTTGCTGGGTGCGCAGGAAAGGATTGACCTCGCGTTCCTGGCCAATGGTGGAAGGAAGCGTGGGAAGACCTGCCGCGCGGAGATGCTGGGCCCGCTGATAGCACTGTTGAAGGCTGCGGTTGGCCGGATCTACTGCCAAGGCCCAGCGCAAGTTCGCTAGAGTGTACTCGTGCGCACAGAAAACCTGTGTATCTGGCGGTAAAACGGAAAATTTTTCCAAGGAATCAAGCATTTGCGCAGGAGTTCCCTCGAACAGACGGCCACAGCCCCCGGCGAATAGGGTGTCGCCACAGAATAGGACCGGTCCTATTCCCGCAGCCCGTCCCGTGTAGGCAATATGTCCGGCGGTGTGGCCGGGCACGTCCAGCACGCGCAGGTCCAGGTCCAGCTCCGGCAGCGTCACCCGGTCGCCCTCGGTCAGCGGAACATCGCAGCGCGGCAGGCGTTCGCGGGCGGGGCCATATACGGTCAGGTCCGCGTTGCGGGACAATTCCATCACGCCGCCGACGTGGTCGCCATGATGGTGCGTGAGTAGAATGGCGCGCAGCGTCAGGCCCCGCTGCTCCAGGAAGCGCAGCACCGGGCCGGCTTCGCCGGGGTCGACCACGGCGGCCTGGCCGCCGCGCACGATGGCCCATATATAGTTGTCGGTGAAGGCGGGTAGCGGCAAGACCGCGGCAGTAGGCTCGCGGCCGCCTGCGGGGGCGGTCTGGGCTGGCATGGGATTCGAAGGATAGCGAACGTGGCAGAAGAGACTCCGCCGATTGTAGAACTGGCCGAATGGTTCCAGACGCCGCCGGGGCAATATGTCCTGGCCTGGGAGCGCGCGCAGTTCGACGCGGCCGTGGCGGACGTGTTCGGCTACTACGCCTGGCAGGTGGGGCTGGCCGACTGGAACCTGCTGCGGGCGAACCGCATGCCCTTCAAGGGTTGCGTGGGCACCGAGGCGCCGGCGCCGGAGCATGCCGAGGCATGGCAATCGCGCGTGGTGCTGGCCCAGCCCGAGGCGCTGCCGTTCGAATCGCAGAGCGTGGACCTGCTGGTGTTGCCCCATGCCTTTGAATGCACCGCCGAGCCGCACAATGTGCTGCGGGAGGTCGAGCGGGTCCTGGTGCCCGAGGGCCGTGTGGTGATTTCCGGCTTCAATCCATGGAGCATGTGGGGCGCGCGCACGCGCATGCCCGGCATGGAGCCATGGCTGCCGCAGCCGCCGTCGTCGCAGGTGTCGCTGCCTCGGCTCAAGGACTGGTTCAAGCTGCTGTCGCTGGAGGTCAAGCAGAGCCATTTCGGCTGTTACGCGCCGGCCTGCCGCAGCGAGAAATGGCTGCGTCGCTGGGGCTTCCTGGAATCGGCCGGCGCGCGCTGGTGGAGCCTGGGCGGCGCCGTGTATCTGGTGTCGGCCGTCAAGCGGGTGCCCGGGATGCGTATCATTGGGCCTGCCTGGAAAACCCCCCGCAAGCGCGCCCGCGCCGCTTCCGTCGTGGTCAACCGCCAGGCCGACCAAGACTGGCCGCGCTCCTGAGCCGGCCGCTTTCGCGAATCGCATCAACAGGACTCCAGCCAGCCTTATGCAGGACAGCAAGCCGATAGAACAGAAAGTGGAAATGTGGACCGACGGAGCCTGCAAGGGCAATCCGGGTCCGGGCGGCTGGGGCGTGCTGATGCGCGCCGGCGCCCACGAGAAAACGCTGCACGGCGGCGAGCGCCAGACCACCAACAACCGGATGGAACTGCTGGCCGTCATCGAGGGGCTGCGGGCCTTGAAGCGCTCCTGCGTCGTCACCATCCACACGGACTCCCAGTACGTGATGAAGGGCATGACCGAATGGCTGGCCAACTGGAAGCGTCGCGGCTGGATCACGGCGGACAAGAAGCCGGTGAAGAATGCCGAACTCTGGCAGGCGCTGGATGAACAGGTGGGACGCCACCAGGTGTCCTGGCGCTGGGTCAAGGGGCATGCGGGCGACCCCGGCAACGAGCGCGCGGATCAGCTGGCCAACCAGGGTGTGGAAGTGGCGCGACGGCCCTGAACGACAAGGCGCGCCGGGGCGGCATCGGGAAATACCCTGAAATCCAGGGAATCGGGTCGATTTAGTTCTTTCATCGCGCTTCCGGATTGTTCCAGTATGTAAATCCGGGTGCTAAAGTGCCTACCCTCTAATCTGTTCCCGCGGCGCCCGACTGGGCGGGGGCCGACCGGCCGGCGCCGCCACGACGCCATCTCCATCGTGATGAAAAATATCTCTTGTGCCGCGGATGCCGCGTGCGCCGGCCGCGTCTCGAATGGACGCGGGGCATCCGGACAGGATCGGGCGCACGATGCCGCGCCCATGGCGCTGGCCTGGTTCAGGCCTGCCGCCTTCCAGGGAGCGTCGCGCGATGAATAAGCCGGCGTTGTTGGCCGCCGTGACGGCGGGTCTGGTCGTCGGGGCCGTGCTGGGCGTCTACGCGCCGCGCTGGTTCGCGTCCGGCGCGGGGGCGCCGCAGGCGGTTGCGTCCACGCAGGCGCCCGCCAAGCCGGTGGCGCAACGGGTGCAGGTCGCCGCGGTCAGGCAAGTGCCTTTCGCGCGCGGCATCTCGGCCGTGGGCAGCCTGCGCTCGGACGAGTCCGTGGTGCTGCGGCCGGAAGTGGCCGGCCGCATCCAGAGCATCGATTTCAAGGAAGGGCAGCCCGTGGCGCGCGGGCAGGCGCTGGTGCGTCTGGACGACTCCGTGCCGCGCGCCGAGCTGGCGCAGGCGCGGGCCAATCTGACGCTGGCCCAGACCCATTACCGGCGCGCGGTCGAACTGCAGGGCAAGGGCTTCGTCAGCCAGAAGGCGCGGGACGAGTCCGCCAGCTCGCTCAAGGTGCAGGAAGCCGCCGTGGCGCTGGCGCAGGCGCGCCTGGACAAGATGACCATCACCGCGCCCTTTTCCGGCATCGCCGGCCTGCGCAGCGTATCGGTGGGCGATTACGTCAGCCAGGGGCAGGACCTGGCGCCGTTGGAAGCCATCGACCCGCTCAAGGTGGATTTCCGCGTGCCGGAAATGTATCTGAACAAGGTGGGCGTGGGCCAGCAGCTGACCTTGCGCATGGACGCGCTGCCCGGCGAGGATCGGCCGGGGCTGGTCTATGCCGTCAGTCCGCTGGTCGATGCCGGCGGCCGTTCCATCCTGCTGCGGGCCACGGTGGCCAACCGCGACGCGGTACTGCGTCCTGGCATGTTCGCCCGGGTCCAGCTGCAATTCGCGCAGGACCAGGCGCTGGTCGTGCCGGAAGCCGCGTTGACGCCCTCGGGTCAGGCGCAATATGTGTACCGGGTGCGCGACGGCGTGGCCGAGCGGCGCGCCGTGACCATCGGCGAGCGCCGCGAGGGCCTGGTCGAGATCCTGACGGGCGTGGGCGAGGGCGACCAGCTGGTCGTGGCCGGCCTGCAGCGCGTGACCGACGGCGCGCCCGTCCAGATCGTGGGCGACGGCGCCTGAGGCGCCGATCCCAGCCATTCTTCAAGGCGGTCCGCCATGCGCATTTCCGAAACCTGCATCCAGCGGCCGGTGTTCGCATCGGTCCTGTCGCTGATCATCGTGCTGATCGGCCTGATCTCGTACTCCCGCCTCACGGTGCGCGAGTACCCCAAGATCGACGAGCCCATCGTGTCGGTGGATACCACCTACAAGGGCGCCTCGCCCGAGGTGATCGAGTCCCAGGTGACCAAGCCGCTGGAAGACCAGCTGGCCGGCATCGAAGGCGTAGACGTGATGACCTCGCGCAGCCGCTCCGAGCGCAGCCTGATCAACATCAAGTTCAACCTGAAGCGCGATCCGGACGCGGCGGCGGCCGAGGTGCGCGACAAGGTCTCGCGCGCGAGGCGCTTCCTGCCCGACGAGATCGACGAGCCCATCATCGGCAAGGTCGAGGCCGATTCCCAGCCCATCATCTACATCGCCGTCGAATCGGGTTCGCTGTCCGCCATCCAGACCTCCGATTACATCAACCGCTACATCAAGACCCGCCTGTCGGTGCTGCCCGGCGCGGCCGAGGTGCGCGTGTTCGGCGAGCGGCTGCCGTCCATGCGCATCTATGTGGACCGCGACAAGCTGGCGGCCTACGGGCTGACCGTGCAGGACGTCGAGGCCTCGCTGCGCAGCCAGAACGTCGAGATCCCGGCTGGCCGCATCGAGTCGCGGGCGCGCGAGTTCTCGGTGGTGTCGTCCACCGACCTGCAGACGACCAAGCAGTTCGAGAATGTGATCGTCGCCAACGTCAAGGGCTATCCGGTGCGGCTGCGCGACGTGGCCAGGATCGAGATCGGCGCGGCCAATGACCGCGTGCTGTCGCGCTTCAACGGCAAGCCGGCCATCAACATCGGCATCACCCGGCAGTCCACCGCCAATCCGCTGGAGCTGTCCAAGGCGGCGCGCGAGGAAGTCGAACGGCTGAACCTGAACCTGCCGCCCGGCATGAGGCTGAACATCGCCTATGACTCGTCGGTATTCATCGAGCGCTCCATCGATTCGGTGTTCCGCACCATCGTCGAAGCCATCATCCTGGTGGTGCTGGTGATCTTCTTCTTCCTGCGCAACCTGCGCGCCAGCATCATCCCCATCGTCACCATTCCGGTGTCGCTGGTGGGCGCCTGCGCGCTGATGTATCTGTTCGGCTTTTCGATCAACACATTGACACTGCTGGCCATGGTGCTGGCCATCGGCCTGGTGGTGGACGACGCCATCGTGGTGCTGGAGAACATCTTCCGTCACATCGAGGACGGCATGCCGCGCAAGCAGGCCGCGCTGCAGGGTTCGCGCGAGATCGGCTTCGCCGTGGTCGCGATGACGCTGACGCTGGTGACGGTGTACGCGCCGCTGGCCTTCGCCACCGGCCGGACCGGCCGGCTGTTCATCGAGTTCGCGCTGGCCCTGGCCGGCGCGGTGCTGGTGTCGGGCTTCGTCGCCCTCACGCTCACGCCGATGATGTGCTCGGTGCTGTTGCGGCACCAGAGCAGCCATAGCCGCTGGTACAACCTGATCGAAGGCTGGCTCGACGCCCTGGGCAAGGGCTACCGCAAGGCGCTGGGCGTGTCGTTGCGGCACCGCTGGGCGGTGGTCGCGGTGGGCGTGGCGGTGGCGGCCGCGAGCGGCGTGCTGTTCAAGGTGGTCAAGAGCGAGCTGGCGCCGATCGAGGATCGCGGCGTGGTGTTCGGCATCGTCAGCGCGCCCGAGGGCGCCACGCTGAACTACACGCTGGAGAGCATGCTGGGCATCGAGCAGTTCTACGCCGACATCGGCGAAGCCAGCGGCAGCCAGGTCACGGTGGGCTTTCCCACGGTCACCGACGGCACGGCCATCCTGCGGCTCAAGCCCTGGGAAGAACGCAACCGCAAGCAGCAGGCCATCACCCAGGAATTGCAGCCGAAGTTCGCCTCGCTGCCTGGCGTGCGCGCCTTCCCGACCAATCCGCCGTCGCTGGGCCAGTCGGCCCGCTCCAAGCCGGTCGAGTTCATTATCATGAGCCAGGCCTCGTATGCCGAGCTGGCGCGCCTGACCGAGGTGTTCCTGACGGAGCTGCGCAAGTATCCGGGCCTGATGAACCTGGACACCGACCTGCGCCTGAACACGCCCGAGCTGCGGGTGCGGGTGGACCGAGACAAGATGGCCGACGTGGGCGCCAACGTGGCCACGGTCGGCCGGACGCTGGAATCGATGCTCGGCGGACGCCAGGTGACGCGCTACAAGGACGAGGGCGAGCAGTACGACGTGATCGTGCAGGTGACGCCGCGCGACCGCGCCAATCCCACGGACATCTCCGGCATTTACGTGCGGGCGCGCGACGGCAGCATGGTGCAGCTCGACAATCTGCTGGGCGTGCACGAAGGCGTGTCGCCGCAGTCGCTGAACCACTTCAACCGCCTGCGCGCCGTGAAGATCGACGGCGCGGTGGCGCCGGGCTACGCGCTGGGCGAGGTGTTGACGCACATGCACCAGGTGGCGCGCGAGGTGCTGCCGACCACGGTGGTGACCGACCTGGACGGCCAGTCGCGCGAGTTCCGCGATTCCTCGGGCAGCATTTACCTGGTGTTCGCCATGGCGCTGGCCTTCATCTACCTGGTGCTGGCGGCGCAGTTCGAGAGCTGGCGCAATCCCTTCATCATCATGCTGTCGGTGCCGCTGTCCATGACCGGCGCGCTGCTGGCGCTGTGGCTGAGTGGCGGCACGCTGTCGATCTACAGCCAGATCGGGCTCATCACGCTGGTGGGCCTGATCACCAAGCACGGCATCCTGATCGTCGAATTCACCAATCAGCTGCGCGACGAGGGCAGGGAACTGTTCGAGGCCGTGACCGAGGCCAGCGTGCTGCGCCTGCGTCCCATCCTGATGACCACGGGCGCCATGGTGCTGGGCACCGTGCCGCTGGCCCTGTCGCATGGCGCCGGCGCCGAATCGCGCCAGCAGATCGGCTGGGTCCTGGTGGGCGGGCTGATGCTGGGTACACTATTGACCTTGTTCGTCGTGCCGGTGGCCTATACCTTGATCGCCACCGCGCGGCAGAAACCCGGCCATGCCGGCGGCACGCAACCGCAAGCCCCGGCACAGCCGCCGGCCGCTCCCGCGTCCGCGGCGTCGGCCCCAGCGTCGGAATAGCTTTACACATATGCGCCAGATCATCTTTGACTCGGAAACCACCGGACTGGACCCCGCGCAGGGCCATCGCATCGTCGAAATCGGCTGCGTGGAACTGGTCAACCGGATGTCCACCGGCAACAACCTGCACATCTACCTGAACCCGGACCGCGAAAGCGATCCCGAGGCCCTGGCGGTGCACGGCCTGACCACCGAATTCCTGTCGGACAAGCCGCGTTTCGCCGACGTGGCCGACGAGTTCGTGAAGTTCATCGCCGGCGCCGAGCTGATCGCGCACAATGCCGCGTTCGACGTGAAGTTCTTCAACGCCGAACTGGCCAAGACCGGCCGCAAGCCGATCACCGACTATTGCGAGACCGTCACCGATTCGCTGCTGCACGCGCGCTCGCTGTTCCCAGGCAAGCGCAACTCGCTGGACGCGTTGTGCGACCGCTTTGGCATCTCCAACGCGCACCGCACGCTGCACGGCGCCTTGCTGGACGCGCAGTTGCTGGCCGAGGTCTGGCTGGCCATGACGCGCGGCCAGGACGCGCTGCTGATCGACGTCGAGGAAGACGCCTCGGCCGGCGGCGCGGGCGTGGTGCTGACCAAGTTCGATGCGTCCGGGCTGCCGGTGCTGCGCGCGGATGCCGCCGAGTTGTCCGAGCACGAAGGGTATCTGGCCGCGCTGGACAAGTCCGTGGGCGGCGAGTGCCTGTGGCGCAAGATGGAACCGGCGGCGGGCTGAATCCGCGCCGCAAACAAATTAATTGGCGACTGACTTGCGCACGCAGAAAAAAACGTGCTAATATTTCGCCTCTTTCGGGGTGGTTAGCTCAGTGGTAGAGCACTGCCTTCACACGGCAGGGGTCACAAGTTCGAAACTTGTACCACCCACCAATTTCACCAGATGCCGCTTGCGGCGCCTGGCATCCCGAAGCGAAAAACCTGGCATCAGCCAGTTGGTTCGCTCAGCGGGATCAAAAAAAGCCAACCTTCGCGGGTTGGCTTTTTTCTTTGCGCCGCCTGGCGCGGATCGCCGATTGCGCAGCGCGCGGTTTCCGATTTTTCGCATCAGGCCGTCGCGCGATTGCGGGCCGCGCATGCGCCTGGCTGCCGAGCGACGGCAGGCATTCTTGATCTACCTCAATCATCGTTCCCGAGCTTGTCGTTGCCACGGCCCGCGCATGCCTATCATGAAAGCGCGGCCCGGCGGGCCGCCAGCCGGGCCGGCAGCCTCGGCCTGGCGGCGCGTTGAGGCGGCGCCGGTCCGCAGCCGCGGACCGGACACGAAAACAGGAGAACGCCATGCACCCCGACACCAACACCATGTTGATCATCATCGTGGCGGGCGTGGCGCTCATGCTGCTGGGTTTCGGTCTGCGCGACCGCAACATCGGCATGGGGCTGATGGGCATCGGCCTGGTGACCGCGCTGGGCACCATCATCTACAAGGCCTACATCACGTTCAATTGACGGGCGAGGACGCCCTGGCGCAGCCTGCGCGCGGTACGCGCGGGCGTGAATCAAGCGCCGGATTTCGCGGCCGCGCGGGCGGCGCGCGCCAGGATGGCGTCGAGCTGGCTGGCGAAGGCGCGGCGATCCGCCTGGCTGAGGGCCGGCGGGCCGCCGATGTCCACTCCGCTGGAACGCAGTTCTTCCATCATGTCGCGCATCGCCAGCCGTTCGCGGATCGTGCCCGCGTCGTAACGTTCGCCGCGCGGGCTGAGCGCCATCGCGCCCTTGGCCAGCACGTCGGCCGCCAGCGGGATATCCGCCGTGATGACCAGGTCGCCGGCCTCGGCGTGCTGCGTGATGTGGGCGTCGGCGACGTCGAAGCCGCGCGGCACCTGGACCGCGCGGATCAGGGGCGAGGGCGGCGTGCGCAGCGGCTGGTTGGCCACCAGGGTCAAGGGCAGGCCCGCGCGCTGGGCGGCGCGGAACAGGATGTCCTTGACCACCACCGGGCAGGCGTCGGCATCGACCCAGATATGCATGCTCAGGCGTCCAGCGCTTTCTGCAGCAGTTCGGCCACGATCTCGTTGGTGGAGACGCCGCGCGCCACGGCCATGGCGCGGATCTGGTCGGCATGGGCTTGGGACAGCTTGAGCGGGAAGGGCACCAGGCCGGCGGCCTGATCCAGCTTGCGCTGTTCGCGCCGGTCGGGCAGCTGGGAGGCCGTGCCGAAACGGTCCGGCGTGCCGGATTGCTTGAGCTGGCCGGCCAGTTTCAGGGCCTGGTTCTTTTGCAGATCGAATTTGTTCATCGCGATTTCCTGTGAGGGAGCGCCATCATATACGCAGGCCGCCTAGGGCCGCGCTGGCGTTTTGGGGTTTTCCAGGGCGCTGAGGCCTTCTTCCGCGCCATCGTGCAGCGGCACGCTCAGGCCGCGCCGGGCGGTCGCCACGCCGACCTGCGCGCCCTGGGGCGAGCCGCCGGCCAGCAGGTCCTGGCCGGTCTGGTACACGGTGCGCACGATGCTCAGCGCCTCGTCGCGGGTCAGTTCGGACGTGGTCAGCAGCAAGGCGGCCGTGCCGACCGTCGCCACCGCGTCGGGTTGGTCCGGATAGGTGCCGGCGGCAATGTCGATCGGCATCAGCATGCCGTCTTCGCCGGCGCTCAGCGCCTTGATGGCGGCGGGATCGAGCGGTAGCAGCTGGAGCTTGGCCTGGGCCAGGGCGTCGCGCAGCGGCGTGGCCGGCACGCCGATCACCTGGGCTGCGGCGTCGAGGTCGCCGGCATTCAGCGCCGGCAGCGAGGCGCTGAAGGGCGTGTCGATCACCATATAGTCGCGGCCGGCCTGCATGCCGTGCGCGGCCAGCACGCGTTCCAGCGTCGCGCGCACGGCCGAGCCTTGCGGACCGAGCGCGATGCGCTTGCCTTTGAGGTCGCGCACGTTGCGCAGCCCGGCGTCCCGGCGCACCACGATATGCACCAATTCCGGATACAGGCTGCCCAGCGCGCGCAGCGACGAGAACGGCGCCTGATCAGCGAAGGGCCCCTTGCCTTCGTAGGCCAGGCGGGCGGTGTCGGCTTGGGCCAGCGCCACGGTTACGTCGCCGGCGCGCAGCAGCGCGATGTTTTCCGCGCCGCCGCCGGTGATGAGCGGGGTGATCCGGATCTGTTGCGAGCGGCTGGCGCCGGCAAGGGCACGGGCAAAGGCCACGTACTCGCCTCGGTCAGGCCCGCCGGCCAGCGGATAGCCGTGCTGCAGCCGGCTCAGGCGGCCGTTGATGCGTGACACCGAGCGTTCCAGCTCCTGCTGCACGACATGTTGCGCGGTGCTGGAGGCGCTGTAGGCCACCGAGTGCGTGATCTGGTCCAGCGTGTCCAGCAACTGGCGCGTGACGGTGGGCGGCGTGCCGCTGTCCAGCGTGGGCGCTTCGGCGGCCTTGAAACCGGCCGGTGTGACCAGGGTCCAGGCGTCGCCGTCCTTGCGGTAGATCGCGCTGGCGTGCGCGATGATGCGGTCGCCGGCCTGGTTGCCGCTGGACTTGACGCCGCTGATGCTGCGCGGGCCCGCGCCCAGCAACGTCACCAGCGAGGCGGCGCCGGGCTTGTCCCAGGCGCCAAGCGTGACGTCGCGGTCCAGCCGCAGCTCCACGTCGTAATAGACCACGCGCCGGGTTTCTCCAGCTGGCGCGGTGCTGTCCGCGGCCGAGCCGCGCCGCTTGAGGTCGGCGATCTTGAATTGGTCCGCGCCGTAGGTGGCGGTCAGGCCGCGCTCGACGTCGGCGCGCAATGCATCGGCATCGGGGGCGCGGCCGCAGGCGGTCAGCGTCAGGCAAAGGGCGATGAAGGCGATGCGCTTGAGCATGCTCACATCCCTCCCACGAAGGGCAGCGAGATCAGCGAAGTCAGCACGATCACGTTGAGGATGTCCACCAGGAAGGCGCCGGTCACCGGCACCACGATGAAGGCTTCGGGCGCGGGGCCGTGGCGGCGCGTCAGCGCCTGCATGTTGGCGATGGCGGTCGCCGTCGCGCCCAGCGCGAAGCCGCAGAAGGCGGCCGACATGATGCTGGCTTCATAGTCGCGCTTGAGCGCGCGGAACATGACCAGGGAGGCGTACAGCGCGCAGAACAGCGTCTGCACCGCCAGCATCAGCGCCAGCGGCCCGGCCAGCCGGGCGACGCTGGACAGGTCCAGCGTCATCATGGTCATGCCCAGGAACAGCGACAGCGCGACGGTGCCGATGATTTCCGTGGCGCGGTCATCCAGCTTCAAGCCCAGGCGCGCGCCGCCGTTGCGGATGAGCACGCCGGTGGCCAGGCACCACAGGAAGTTGGGCAGGCTGACCGGGGCATTCTCGACCAGCGTGGCGAGATAGCCGCCCAGCGCCAGGCAGATGAAGGCCGCGGTCAGCGACACGATGAACGAGCCGGACGTGGACGGCGCTTGATCCTCGCTCAGATCCGGCGCGTCATGGCTGGCGGCGGCATGGTCCAGGCTGCCGGCCAGCTTGTGGCGGCGCATGAGCCATTCCGCGACCGGGCCGCCGACCACGCCTCCCAGCACCAGGCCCAGCGTGGCGGACGTCATGGCCAGCGCCATCACGTCCTGGATGTTGTTGAAGTCGGCGAAGCGCGTGGCGTAGGCCGCGCCGGTGCCGTGCCCGCCGACCAGCGTGATGGTGCCGCCCAGCAAGCCCATGAGCGGGTGCATGTCCAGCAGCCAGGCCATGCCCAGTCCCACCGCGTTCTGGAGCACCAGGAATGGGATCAGGGCCAGCAGGAAGGCGATCAGTCGCGGGCCTCCCTTGGCGAGCAGCTTGAGGTTGGCGGTCAAGCCGATGCAGCCGAAGAACAGCAGCAGCAGCGTGGGCCGGATGCTGGTGTCCAGCGAGACGCTCACGCCGCCCCAGTTCGATAGCAGGTAGGCGGCGATGGCGAACAGCAGGCCGCCGACGATGGGGTCGGGGATGCTGTAGCGCGCCAGCACGCCGATGCGGGAAGTCAGGACGCGGCCGATGACGAGCACTAGGCAGCAGGCCAGCAGGGATTGGACGGGCGTGAGAGAAATCATGGAATCCTTCGCGCCCTGTCAGGGCGCAGCAAATTCAGGCTGTCGGAACCGTCGCCGCCGTATCGCAAAGCTGCGTCCTATCTTAATAGTAGGTAGGGCGGCCATGTCGTGGTCGCTGGCGGCGTACGGGCGCGGGCAGGCGGCGCGCCTGCCGGGAAGGGGGGGCGGGGCCCCCGGATTCAGAACGGGAAGGCGCGTGCCATGTAACTGGCGTTTGGTCCGTATCCGGCCAGCTTTTCGGCCAGTCCGGCGGCGTCGGCATCCACGGGCGCGTAGCCGTGGCGGCGCCAGTAGCTCACCGCGCCCTGTAGCGACACCAGGCTGGCGCGCAACAGGCCCTGCGAGGCGGCCTGGCCGGCCGCCTGTCGCAACAGCGCCTGGCCCACGCCCAAGCCTTGGGCCGCCGGCGACACCGCGCAGTCATGCAGGAACCAGTGGTCGGCGCCGTCGGGCAGGGCGTCAAGCTCGACGTCCAGCACGGGCGGAAGGCCCGCGTCCCAGGGATACGAGATCAAGTAGCCGAGCGTGCCGGATTCCGCGCCGTCGGCGATCCAGCAGTGTCGGGGCGCGAGCGCGAGCCGGTTCAGGAAGAATCCGGCGCTTTCCAGCAGGAAACCAGGGTAGGCCAGGGCCTGCACGGCAAGAATGCCGTCCACATCGCCGGGCCGCATCGGGCGAACTTGGTAATGCATAACAACCTGTGAAAACAAAGACTTCCGCGCATTTTACCGGGGGCGGGGAAAGGCCGCTTTTACGCGCCTTTACAAATTGGGGACATAGTTTCACGGGAACTGAACGTGAGTTTATTCATTGCGGCGCCGGGATCCCTAGACTGGCTCACACGTGAATTGCCGCAGTCTGGCGCTCGGCGGCATTTCATGAAAATTCAACGAGGCTCTGCTCATACTGCCCGCCACAGTGCCCCGTATTACGTGCCACGACAGAGAGCCATGCATACCCAATTCCGGTCCGCTTCCATGCCGCCGCAAATACTGCCCAACGCATTTCCGCTCGGGACCGCCCGGTCCGCGCCGGCCGCGTCGGTACCCTATGAAGCCAGGGTGAGCTGTGTCATCCCCTGCCTGAATGAGAGCGAGAACCTGCGCATCCTGCTGCCCCTGCTGCGCAACCGGCTGTCGGCCCTGTGCACCAGCTGGGAGATCATCGTCGCCGATGACGGCAGCACCGATGGCACCGAGGCGCTGATGCAGGAATGGACCGAGCACCCAGGCTTCCGCTACGTGCAGCTGTCGCGCAATTTCGGCAAGGAGGCGGCGCTGAGCGCGGGCCTGGAATCGGCCACCGGCGATGCCGTGATTTCCCTGGACGCCGATCTGCAACATCCGCCTGCGCTGATCGAGCAGATGCTGGCCCGCTGGGCCGCCGGCGCCGAGATGGTCTACGCCGTGCGCGAGACCCGCGCCGACGAGTCCTGGGCCAAGCGCGCGGGCGCGCGCTGGTTCTACAAGCTGCTGAGCGGCGCGCGCGGGGTCGACGTGCCCGCGCACGCCGGCGATTTCCGCTTGATGGACCGCAGCGTGGTGGACGCGCTCAACGCCTTGCCTGAACGTACCCGTTTCATGAAGGGCCTGTATGCCTGGGTCGGATTCAAGGGCGAAGCCCTGCCTTACACGCCGGACGAGCGCCTGCACGGCAATAGCCGTTTCAGCGGGCTGCGGCTGTTCCGCCTGGCCCTGGACGGCCTGACTGCATTCACGACCTGGCCGCTGCGCATGGTCAGCCTGGCCGGCGTGGTCATGGCCCTGGTGGGCCTGTGCTACGCCGCGTATCTGGTGGGGGAATATCTGTTGCTGGGCAACCCGGTCTCCGGCTGGACCACCATCGTCACCGCCGTGCTGTTCTTCGCCGGCATCAACCTGATCTCCCTGGGAGTGGTGGGCGAATATGTCGCCCGCATTTTCGATGAGGTCAAAGGGCGGCCGCTCTATGTCGTGCGCCGCAGGCAGGGGCGTCCCGCCTCCAGCGACGAGGCGACGAACTGATGGCCAAGATCATGCAACAGCCGGCCCGCTCCGAATGGACGCCGCCGGCAGGATGGTTCTTGCTTGCCATTGGCGCATGGCTGGCCGCTCTGATCTGGTACCGGCCGTTGACGCTGCCCGACGAAGGGCGCTACGCGGGCGTGGCCTGGGACATGCTGCGCGCCGGTTCGCATGGGGTGCCCTTGCTGGACGGCATGCCCTATTTTCACAAGCCGCCGCTGTACTACTGGCTGTCTGAATTCTTCTTCGCGCTGTTCGGGCCGCATCCGTGGCTGGCCCGACTGCCGTCCTGGATGGCCGCCTGGGGCACGTCGATCGCGCTGTATTTCTTCGTGCTGCGCCATCGCGACCGCGCCACCGCGACCATGACCACGCTGATCCTGGCCTGCATGCCGTTCTTCTACGGCGGCGCGCAGTTCGCCAACCTGGACATGCTGGTGGCCGGCATGATCTCGCTGTGCGTGCTGGCCGCGGCCGAGACCGCGCTGCGGGCCGAGCGGGGTCAGGCCTATCGCGTCATGTCGCTGGTCGCCGCGGCGCTGGCCGGCCTGGCCGTGCTCGCCAAGGGCTTGATCGGGCTGGTGCTGCCTGGCGCCGTCCTGTTCATCTGGCTGGTGGCCGGCAAGCGCTGGCGCGGCCTGAAGGCGTTGGTCTGGCCGCCCGCGCTGCTGCTGTTCGCGGCGGTCGCGGTGCCGTGGTTCTGGCTGATGCAGACGCGTTTCTCGGGCTTTTACGATTATTTCTTCGTCTACCAGCACTTCCAGCGCTTCGCCGCGACCGGGTTCAACAACGCCCAGCCGTTCTGGTTCTACCTGCCGGTGATCGTCGGCCTGGCGCTGCCCTGGTCCCTGTGGGGCGGCGGGATCCTGCGCAAGACGTTCTGGACCGGGCCGACGCGCGAGCTGCGATTGCTGGCGGCCATCTGGGCCGTGGTCATCCTGGCTTTCTTCTCGCTGCCGGCGTCCAAGCTGGTGGGCTATGTGCTGCCGACGCTGCCGCCGCTGGCTTTCCTGCTGGCCGAGGTGGTGGTGGCCGCCTGGCGCAACGAGCACGACACGATCACGCCCAGGCTGGTGCGCATCAGCGCCGGCGCCGGCGCCTTCATCTGCGTGCTGGCGGTGGGTATCGCCGGACACAACGCCCGGGGCAGCGCGGAGCCCCTGGCCAAGGTGATCCGGCCGCAGCTTCAGGCGGACGATACCTTCGTGTCCCTGCATGCCTATCCCTTCGACCTGGCGCTCTACATGCGCGCGATCAAGCCGTCCTGGGTGGTGGATGACTGGCTCAATCCCGAAATTGCCACGCGTGACAACTGGCGCAAGGAGTTGTATGACGCCGCCAAGTTCGATCCCGCCGTGGGCAAGCAGGTGTTGATCAGCAATGAGGAGTTCAACGCCAGGCTGTGTGCCGCGCCGGATGGCGCCCGCTACTGGGTGTGGGGCTCCAGCTCGGACGGAACGGACTATCCGGCGCTGCAAGGCCTGACGCCGGTGGCGAGCAGCATCAAATTCCTGATCTGGAAGGTCGAGGCGGGGCCGGCGCTCAGGCAGCGGGTTTGTGGCGGAACGCCCAAAGCCGGCTGACCACGAAGGTCAGCACGGCCAGTCCGATCAGGATCAAGGCGAGCAGCACGTCATAGCGGACCGCCGTGGCGTGCAGCAGCCAGGCATAGGCGCTCTCGTTGACCAGAAAGCCCGCGGCCGACACGAGGAAGAAACGTCGGATGGCTATCGTCCAGGGTATGCGACTATGGCGGAACGTAAGCCGGTAGTGTCCAATGAAGGACACCGCGAATGCGACCAGCCAGCCGACCAGGTTGGCGACCAGCGGCGCCGCGGCGGCGAGTTCGACGCAGCCCACGGCCACCGCCCAGTGCGTTGCGGCGGCAGCGCATCCGACGGCGACAAAAAAAAGCAGTTGTTTGAACAGGGCGCGCATGCGGGGCGTGCAGATATGGAAGTACGGGGTGAGTTCTTGATCAAGCACGTGATTGTGTGCGGCGATGATTTTGGCATGAACGCCGACATCGATGAAGCCATGATCTCATTGGCCGGGCTGGGGCGTATGAGCGCGGTCAGCTGCCTGACGCTGGGGCCGACGTTCCTGGCGAACGCCGCGCGGCTGGCCAAGCTCGATATCGATCTCGGGCTGCACCTGAATCTGACCGAAGCGCTGTCGGACGGCGCGCAGGCCATGCCATCCCTGTCCCGCCTGATCATGCGCGCCTATGCCGGACGGCTGGACGCCGCCTGGGTCGATGCGCAGCTTGAGCGCCAGTTCGACGCCTTCGAGGCCGCGTTCGGGCGCATGCCCGACTATGTCGACGGCCACCAGCACGTGCATCAGTTGCCGGTCGTTCGTCAGCGTCTGCTGGCGCTGCTCAAGCGCCGCTACGGCGGGCGCATGCCCTGGCTTCGGCAGACCGCGCCGGGCATGCTCAGCGGCATTCCACTCAAGGAAACGTTCAAGGCCCATGTGATCGGCGCGCTGGGCGCGGCCGCGCTGGGACGGGACGCCGCCAGGGATGGCCTGCGCACCAACCGGCGCATGCTGGGCGTCTATGGATTCGAGGGCGGCAAGCGGCATTACGCGGACCTGCTGCAGAACTGGCTTGTCAATGCCTGCGACGGCGACCTGCTGATGTGCCACCCCGCCAAGGACAGCAGCGGCGATTGCGCCATGTCGCGCCAGCGCCGCGCGGAGTACGAAGTGCTGGCCTGCCCGAAGATGGGCGAATGGCTGCGCACCAACGGCGTGCGCATCGCGCGCCTGGACGCTGCCCGGCACTGATCCCGCGCGTCACGCCTCGATCAGGCTCTGCAACAGCCAGGCGCCGGCGGAACCCAGCGCGCGCCGCATGGACCAGACGGCGTCCACCCGGGTGTGCCGAGGCCAGCCCGGCACGGGCAGTTCCACCAGCTGATCGGCGCCGTAGCGCTGCACCATCCAGCGCGGCAGCTCGGTCCAGCCATACCCCTGGCTGGCCATTTCGCACAGCATCAGATAACCCGGCGCCGACCAGGTCGATTGCGCCGGGCAATCGTCCTTGTTGTCCAGTTCGTAGGTGCTGAGCCGCAATTCGCGTTCCGCGCGCAGCTGCTCGCTGGTCACGTGTGGCAAGGCGGCCAGCGGGTGGCCACGGCCCACGCACAGCACCAGCTCCGACTTTTCCTTCAGCGCCGAATAGCCCACATCCGGCGGATAGCTGTCCTGTGCGGCCATCAGGCCCAGGTGCGCGCGGCCCTGCTGCACCAGGGCCACCACGTCTTCGTACTCCGCGATCAGACATTCGAACCGCAGCGTGGGATAGCGCAGGTCGATCTGGCGCAGCATGGCGGCGAAGGTTTCAGACTGGAAGGTGTCGGACAGCACCACGGTCAGGCGGGGCTCCTGTCCCTCGGACAACTGGCTGGCGCAGCGGTTGAGCCGGTCATTGGCCGCCAGCACCTGCTGCGCCTGCGCCAGCAGGGCCTGGCCGGCTTCGGTCAGCGACGGCTGCCGCTGGCGGCGGTCAAACAGGGACACATTCAGGTCCACCTCCAGATTGGCGATGGTTTCGCTGATGGTGGACTGGCTCTTGCCCAGCTTGCGGGCGGCGGCGGAGAACGAGCCTTCGGCGGCGACCAGGGCAAAGGCCGCCAGTGATTCCAGGGAGTGGCGCATGATGGGAGATCGCGGTGTTATCGGTTTTTCCGATGGAAACTATCTTTATGGTACCGGAATAGTCGTGGACAATCTGCCCCGTTGATGAAATGAACGACCTCAGGTGGGTCCATGACGCAAGCCAAGAAAACCCTCAAAGAACGCTTCCTGCACGCTTTCCTGTTCGAAATCCTGGCCATCGGCCTGTGCGCGCCCGTCGCCGCATGGGCCATGGGCAAATCGCTGTTCGAAATGGGTGTGCTGACCGCTGTGATCGCCTGGATCGCGCTGGTCTGGAACATGATCTACAACGCCGGTTTCGACCGCCTGGAAAACCGTTATGGCCTGACGCGCAACCTGCGGCTGCGCGTCATTCATGCCTTCGGCTTCGAGCTGGGCCTGATCCTGATCGTGATTCCGCTGGCCGCGTGGTGGTTGAACATCAGCCTGTGGCAGGCTTTCGTGCTGGATATCGCGCTGGTGCTGTTCTATCTGCCCTACGCGTTTTTCTACAACCTGGCCTACGACAAGTCCCGTTCACGGGTGATCCGCTGGCTGGAACGCCGTCGCGGCGGCGCCTGCGAGGCAGCCGCGGTCACGCCCCGATAAACCGGAGCAACCAGGTTTCCCGGCGGCGTATCCGGCGTCCGCGCGCTGCTGGCGGGGTGTGCGCAGTCGTCTTGCGCCTCTAGCCTTGCTTGCGACCGTAGGCCCGCGAGGCGTCGCGCATGAAGGCGCCCACCGCCGTTTCGTATTGCGCGCCGCTGCGGAACGCGCCGGAGTGCGAGGCGCCTTCGATCTTGACCAGCCGCTTCAAGCCGGGCGTGACGTTGTGGGCCGCCTCGTACAGTTGATCGCTCATGGTGTGCGGCACCACGCGGTCGGCGGTGCCATGCATGAACAGCATGGGCGTGCGCATCAGCGCCACCTTCTCGATCGAATCGAAGGGCTGCGTGATCAGCAGGCTGGCGCCGGGCAGCTTGCCCCATTTCATCGTGGCCAGCATCGCGCCGATGCTGGTGAAGCTGGACTCGACGATCAGACCGGCGAACGGCGGCTGGTTGGGGCGGGACGCGAGGTCGATGGCGATGGCGCCGCCCAGGCTGTGGCCGTAGATGAAGCGGCGCGACGGGTCGGGCTGGCGCCGGGCCAGCTCCCGCAGGCCGGCGACGGCGTCCTGCTGCGCGGTGGCCTCGGACGGCAGGCGCGGCGTGGACGCGCCGAAGCCGCGATAGTCGATCGCCAGCACCGAATAGCCCATGCGGGTCCAGCCCTCGATTCGGAAGGCGGCGCCATTCAGATTCCATCGCGCGCCATGCAGATACAGCACCGTGGGCGCGTCGGCGCGCGGACTTTGCCAGTACCAGGCGCGCACGCGTTCGCCGCCGCCGACATCCAGGTCGAAGACTTCGGTGCCGGCGGCGGGCTCGCGCCACCAGGTCTGGGGCTGGGGTTCGGGCGCGAAGATTCTCTGCCGTTGCCAGGCGTCGAGCTGGGTGCAGCCGACGACGCTGGCGGCGGCAAGCACGGCGGCGCCGATCAGGCGGCGGAGGGCGGAACGGGACTGGGCGGGCATGTTCGGTACGACGGTTGGGCGCGACGGGTGCTTCCCCCAGGGCGCCGGAAGGGCGGCTAGAGCATACCCCGGGCGCGCGCGGGCTCGGCGCGCGCCTGGTGTCCAAATGTACTTGCCTATGTCGTGGTTGGACGTGGATCGCGCGTCAGCGCCAGCCAGGCTTGCGCCGCGTGTGAAAGATAGCCGCCGCGCCGCCCGACCTGCACCATTTCCCAATCGGTGCCCGGATCGCGCAACGGCACGCGGCTGACGCCGGCGTGGGTTTCCTCGTCGGCCTTAATGCGCGGCAGGAAGGCCACGCCCAGGCCGGCGGCGACCAGGGCGACGATGAAGTCGGTCTGCCCGCTGCGCGCCGCGACGGTGGGCGTGAAGCCCGCGCGCTGGCAGGCATCCTGGATGATGCGGTTCAACGCGAAACCCGTCTCGAACAGAATGAAGGGCGTGTCGCGCAGTTCGACGAGGCCGACTGCGGCCGCGCCGGCGCGCGGATGATCCGCCGGCATCAGCGCGATCAGCGGTTCGCGCGCCACCGGCTGCCAGTCGAAGTTGTCGGGCACCGGACGCAGCGTGGCGGCCAGCTCGATCTCGCCCGCCATCACCATCTCTTCAAGCCGCCGGCTGCCGTGTTCCACCAGGCTGATTTCGATGCGCGGATAGCGGCTGCGAAAGCGCGCGAACAAGGGCGCGAACAGCGAGCTGCTGCCCAGCCGGGGCAGGCCCAGGCGCAGCACGCCGCGCTGCAGGCCGCGCAGCGCATCCAGTTCGGCGCGCAGATCGTCGCGTTCCGCCAACATCGACAAGGCGCGTCGATAGACGATTTCGCCGGCCTCGGTCAGCCGGGGCGGGTAGACCTGGCGGTCCAGCAAGGGCATGCCAAGCTCGTCTTCCAGCTGCTTGATCGCCTTGCTGACCGTGGGTTGCGTGGCGTGAATGGTCTTGGCGGCCTGGGAAAAGCCGCCCTGGCGGACGACCTCGACCAGCGCGCGCAAGGGGCGCAATTCCATGCTTATTCCTGATTGGAATTCGAAGGATTCATCGAATTCATTTTATCTATGCTCCCCGCAGGCGTAAAACAGAAGGGCCGTAGGAATCCTCATATGTTCTTGTCCCGTCGCCTTCTATACGCGCGCATCGCCCTGCGCCGCAGCCGTCTGCTGCAAATCGGGCTCTTGATTCTGTTTTCCCTGCTCGGTCAGGCGCTGGCCGGCTGGTCCGGTCTGCCGTTGCCCGGCGGCGTCATCGGCCTGGGCCTGGTGCTGGCCTTGCTGGCGTCGCGTCTGCTACGCGCCAGCAACCTGCAGCGCGGCGCCAGCCTGCTGCTGGGCGAGATGCTGCTGTTCTTCGTGCCGGCGGTGATGTCGCTGCTGGATCACCGCGAATTCATCGGCCTGCTGGGCCTGAAGCTGTTGCTGGTGATCGTGTTGGGCACCGCCCTGGTCATGGCGGGCACGGCGATCACCATCGAGCTGTGCCACCGCTGGATGAACCGTCATGCGTCCTGAATTCCATCTGGTGTTCTGGCCGGCGGCGACGGTGCTGGCCTATGTCTGCGCGCGCCTGTCGTACCGGCGCCATGCGCGCTGGTGGACGTCGGCGCTGGTGCTGGCGCCGGCGCTGCTGCTGGCATTGGCCTTGGCGCTGCATACGGGATATCGGGAATACATGGCGGGATCGCATTGGCTCACCGCCATGCTCGGTCCGGTGATCGTGGCCTTCGCCCTGCCGCTGTACCAGCAGCGCGCGTTGATCCGCCGCTACTGGCCAGTGCTGACCGCGGGGGTGGCCGTGGGCAGCCTAATCGCCGGCGTCAGCGCCTGGCTGCTGGGCAGCATGCTGGACCTGCCGGCGGACCTGCGACTGAGCCTGCTGCCGCGCTCGGTCGCCACGCCGTTCGCGATGACGGTGTCATCGCATGTGGGCGGGGTGCCGGATCTGACTGCCGTGTTCGTGATCGTGACCGGCGTGGCCGGCGCGGCGATCGGGCAACTGGTACGCGGCTGGCTGCCGCTGCGTTCCTCGCTGGCGCGCGGCGCCTTGTTCGGCATGGGCGCGCACGGCGCGGGAACCGCGAAGGCCCGCGAGCTGGCGGCCGAGGAGGGCGCGGTCGCGGGCCTGGTGATGGTGATGGCTGGCCTGTTCAACGTGCTGGTCACGCCGGCCGTGGTGGCCGGCCTGCTGGCCCATTGACCGGTTTCAGCGCAGCAGGTCCAGCGCCACCGGATACAGCGAGGCCACCAGCAGCAGCGCCATGCCGACGTTGAAGGCGCGGATCGCGGCGGGCTTGTGCAAGACGCGGCGCAACGCGGTGCCGAAGGTGACCCAGACGCCGACGCTGGGCAGGTTGACCAGTCCGCAGACCACGGTGGCGATGACCAGATTGGCGAAGAAGCTGGCCTGCGGCGTGTAGGTCGCGATAATGCCCACCGCCATGACCCAGGCCTTGGGATTGACCCACTGGAAAGCGGCGGCCTGCAGGAAGGTCATGGGCCTGGCGCGGCTGACGCCGTCCTTCATCTCGCCGGCATTGGCGATCTTCCAGGCCAGGTACAGCAGATAGGCCGCGCCGGCGTACTTCAGCACGGTGTACAGCGCAGGGACCTGCTGGAACACCGAGCCCAGGCCGACACCGACCAGGAACACCATCAGCGTGAAGCCGATGCTCACGCCGAGCAGGTGCGGAATGGTGCGGCGGAAGCCGAAATTCAGCCCGGACGTGGCCAGCATCACGTTGTTCGGTCCGGGCGTGATCGAACTGACCAGCGCGAACAGGGCCAGCGGGCCGAGCAGCGACAGGGAGGTGAGGGGCACGTCGGCCCAGTTGGCGGGGATCAAACTCATGTTGCGGTCCTTATGGGTGCCCGGCATCCGCTTACGGAACTGTCTGCGTGTTGGGGCGGGCCGCCGGGCGCGCACTTGCGGGTCGGCGGCATTGCTGTCACTCTACGCATAGTTATCGGTACAGTACCGGTACACTTTGGCAACTCACTTTATCAACTGGCCTGGTGATATTCCCATGACAGTCGCTCCCGCCACGTCTTCAACCCTGCCCTGGCAGCCCGTGCGCCAGGCCGACGCCACGCTGGTGGCGCAGTTGGCCGAGGGCCTGGCCCGCCGCATCGACGAACAGGGCCTGCGCCCCGGCACCCGCCTGCCGTCCATCCGCAAGATGGCCGAGCAATCCGGCGTCAGTCGTTTCACCGTGGTGGAAGCATACGACCGGTTGGTCGCTCGCGGGCTGGTGCAGTCGCGGCGCGGAGCGGGTTTTTTCGTGCGCGCCCGCAGCGGCCCCCTGGCCGCCGTCGCGCCCGCGCCTGCCCATACCCTGGCCGCGCCGGCCAGGGTGGACGTGGCCTGGCTGCTGCGCAGCATGTTCCGCGAAACCTCCGTCCACGGCATGCCGGGCGGCGCCGGCCTGTTGCCGCCGGACTGGCTGGATCCCGAAATGGTGGCGGGCGCCGTGCGCGCGGTGGGCCGGTCGGTGCGCGGCCAGCTCGTGTCCTACGGCCACCCGCAGGGTTTTCTGCCGCTGCGCCAGCAGATCGCCGCATCGCTGCAGGGCGAGGGCGTGCCCGCCCATCCCGAGCGCAATCTGCTGACCACCAATGGCGTCACGCACGCGCTGGACCTGATCGCGCGGCACCTGGTCAAACCCGGCGATACGGTGCTGGTCGAGGATCCCGCCTGGTTCCTGATTTTCGGCCGGCTGGCGGCGTTTGGCGCCCGGCTGATCGGCGTGCCGCGCGGGCCGGACGGTCCGGACACGGCGCTGCTGGATCGGCTGGCCGCCGAGCACAAGCCCAAGCTCTTCATCATCAACAGCGCGGTCCACAATCCCACGGGCCATACGCTGTCGGCGGGCATCGCCTACGAGATCCTGCGCATTGCCGAGCGCCATGATTTCCTGGTGGTCGAGGACGACACCTACGGCGATCTGCATCCAGGCGGCGCCATGAAGCTGGCCGTGCTGGACCGGCTGCGGCGCGTGATCCTGGTGAGCGGCTATTCCAAGATGCTGGCCGCCAGCCTGCGGGTGGGCTACGTGGCGGCGCACCCCGACATCCTGCAGAAGCTGGCGGACCTGAAGATGCTGGCCGGACTGACATCGCCGGAGCTGGGCGAGCGGGTCATTCACCGCGTGCTGATGGAGGGCCAGTACCGCCGTCACGCCGAGCGCGTTCGCGCCCGGGTCGACGAGGCTCGCCGGCGCTGCGTGCAAGGGCTGACGGCACTGGGCCTGACCGTGCCGCGCGAACCGCATGCCGGCATGTTCGTGTGGGCAGACTGCGGACGCGACAGCGAGGTGCTGGCGCGCGAGGCGGCCGACCAGGGCCTGCTGCTGGCGCCGGGCACGCTGTTCTCGCCGTCGCAGGCGCCGTCCTCCATGGTGCGTTTTTCCGTCACGATGGTGGATCACAATGACATCTGGGCGAAACTGGAAAAGCTCTTCATGCCCGGCCTCTCCTGCAATAATAATGGGCAGCACTCCACCTGAAGGAACCGCCATGTCCGCACCGATCAAGCCCCTTACCGAGAACTTCGCCGTCGCGCCGCAACTGGGCCCCGACGACATGGCCGATGTGGCCGCCGCCGGCTACAAGAGCGTCATCATCAACCGTCCGGATTTCGAGGGCGGTCCCGACCAGCCGACCGCCGCGGACGTGTCCAAGGCCGCCCAGGCCGCCGGCCTGCGGATCGAATACCAGCCGGTCGTTGGCAGCGCCATGACGATCGCCGATGTGCAGCGCTTCGCCGAGCTGCTGCGCACCTTGCCCGGTCCGGTGCTGGCCTACTGCCGCACGGGCACCCGGTGCACCAATCTTTTCGCCGCCGCCCAGCAACTGGCTTGATCGGCGTCAAGGGCGCCAGGTTCGCTTGATGCGAATCTGGCGGGTTTTTCCGGTAGCATGGAGACTGTCCTCAAACCAGGAGCAGGCAAGATGTTCAAGAAGATCCTGATTCCCACCGACGGTTCGCCGCTGTCCGCGCAGGCCGCCAATGCGGGTATTTCGTTCGCGCGCTCCGTGGGCGCCGAAGTCGTTGCCCTGTACGTGACCCAGCCCTTCGCGGCCACCATCGGCTTTGACGGCATGGCGGCCGCCTATGCCATCACCGACGAAGACTACGAAAAGGCCTCGGCCGAGCAGGCCGATAAGTACCTGAAGCAGATCACCGATCGCGCCGACACCGCCGGCGTGAAGTCCGAGTCGCGCGCCGTGTCCAACTTCAACGTGGCAGACGGCATCGTCCAGGCCGCCGCAGACCAGGGCTGCGACCTGATCTTCATCGGCAGCCATGGCCGCAGCGGCCTGTCGCGTCTGCTGCTGGGCAGCGTCACGGCCAAGGTGCTGTCGCTGGCCAGCACCGCCGTGCTGGTGTACCGCGTCAAGGAAGACAAGAAGTAAGCGCGCGGGCGGCTTCAGCCGTCCGTCAGTGCGCCGCCCCTGCGGGCATCAAGCCCCTCCTTCCGGAGGGGCTTTTGCTTGGCCGCGCGTTTCGTCCACCCCGTGCAGCGCTCCCTTTGCTTTCCCTCTTGCAGCCTGACGCGCCGCGCGTAATATTGGCGATGCAAGTGCGGGCGCGCGGTACGCAACGCATCTGGCCGCGGCCTCGCGCCCGCCGCGGCAACGCCCGGTCGGGCTTGCCGTCTTCGCCCATCTGCACACAGCAAGGGAAGAGGCCATGACTCGCAAGACGCGCATCGAGCTTTACCGCAATATCGGCATCAGCGCCCATATCGACGCGGGCAAGACGACCACCACCGAGCGCATCCTCTTCTACACAGGCATCACTCACAAGATCGGCGAGGTGCACGACGGCGCCGCCGTGATGGACTGGATGGAACAGGAACAGGAACGCGGCATCACCATCACCTCGGCCGCCACCACCGCGTTCTGGAAGGGCATGGCCGGCAACTATCCCGAGCACCGCATCAACATCATCGACACGCCGGGGCACGTGGATTTCACCATCGAGGTCGAACGCTCCATGCGCGTGCTGGACGGCGCCGTCATGGTGTACGACTCCGTCGGCGGCGTGCAACCGCAGTCAGAGACGGTCTGGCGCCAGGCCAACAAGTACAAGGTGCCGCGCCTGGCCTTCGTCAACAAGATGGACCGCGTGGGCGCGGACTTCCTGCGCGTGCAGCGCCAGATCGTCGAGCGCCTGAAAGGCGACGCCGTGCCGATCCAGCTGCCGGTGGGCGCCGAGGATCATTTCGAGGGCGTGATCGATCTGGTCAAGATGAAGGCCATCATCTGGGATGATGCCAGCCAGGGCGTGCGCTTCGAGTATCGGGACATTCCGGCGAACATGCAGGCCGAGGCCGAAGCCTGGCGCGAGAAGATGGTCGAGAAGGCGGCCGAGGCCAATGAGACGCTGCTCGAGAAATACCTGTCCGGCGAGGCGCTGAGCGAAGAGGAAATCAAGCAGGGCCTGCGCGCCCGCACCGTGGCCAACGAGATCGTGCCCATGCTGTGCGGCAGCGCCTTCAAGAACAAGGGCGTGCAGGCCATGCTGGACGCGGTGATCGACTACCTGCCGTCGCCGGTGGACGTGCCGGCAATCAAGGGCCACGACGAGCGCGACCGCGAGATCGAACGCCATCCGACCGACAAGGAACCGTTCTCGGCCCTGGCCTTCAAGATCATGACCGACCCCTTCGTCGGCCAGCTGGTGTTCTTCCGCGCGTATTCCGGCGTGGTGAAGTCGGGCGATTCCGTCTACATCCCCGGCAAGGAAAAGAAGGAGCGGCTGGGCCGCATCCTGCAGATGCACGCCAACGAGCGGCGCGAGATCACCGAAGTCTATGCCGGCGACATCGCGGCGGCGGTGGGGGTGAAGGACGTCACCACCGGCGATACGCTCAGCGACCCGGCGCACGTCATCATCCTGGAACGCATGGTGTTCCCCGAACCCGTGATCTCGCAGGCGGTGGAGCCCAAGACCAAGGCCGACCAGGAAAAGATGGGCATCGCGCTGGGCCGGCTGGCGCAGGAGGATCCGTCGTTCCGCGTGCGCACCGATGAAGAGTCGGGGCAGACGATCATCTCCGGCATGGGCGAGCTGCACCTGGAGATCCTGGTGGACCGGATGAAGCGCGAGTTCGGCGTGGAGGCGACCGTGGGCAAGCCGCAGGTGGCCTACCGCGAGACCATCCGCAAGACCTGCGACGAGGTCGAAGGCAAGTTCGTCAAGCAGTCGGGCGGTCGTGGCCAGTATGGCCATGTGGTGCTGAAGCTGGAGCCGCAGGAGCCGGGCAAGGGCTACGAGTTCGTCGACGCGATCAAGGGCGGCGTGGTGCCGCGCGAGTTCATCCCAGCCGTGGACAAGGGCATCCGCGAATCGCTCAACGCCGGCGTGCTGGCAGGCTACCCGGTGGTGGACGTGAAGGCGACGCTTTTCTTCGGTTCGTACCACGATGTGGATTCGAACGAAAACGCCTTCCGCATGGCTGCGTCCATGGCGTTCAAGGAAGGCATGCGGCGCGCCGATCCGGTGCTGCTGGAGCCGATGATGCAGGTCGAGGTGGAAACGCCGGAGGACTTCACCGGCAACGTCATGGGCGACCTGTCCTCGCGCCGGGGCATGGTGCAGGGCATGGAGGACATCGCGGGTGGCGGCGGCAAGCTGGTGCGGGCCGAGGTGCCGCTGGCCGAGATGTTCGGCTACTCCACGTCCCTGCGTTCGTTGACGCAGGGACGGGCCACTTACACCATGGAGTTCAAGCACTACGCCGAGGCGCCGCGCCAGGTGATGCAGGAAGTCATCGCGGCCAAGGGCGGCGGCCGCTGATCGCGTCGAGGGCGGATCAGGCCGGGGCGGCGGCGGTTGCCGTCCGGCCGCGCCCGCGCAGCGATGCCAGCCGCACGCCCAGCAGGATCATCACGAAGCCGTAGGCATGGAACAGCTGCGGCGCTTCGCCCAGCAGCGGCCAGGCCAGCAGCGCCGCGTAGACTGGCACCAGGAACATCGACAGCCCCGCCGTGGCCGGACCGGCCAGGCTGATCAGCCGGCCGTACACGTAATACGCGCCAAGGCTGGGCACGATGGCCAGGAACAGCAGCGCGGCCGCCAGGCGAGGGTCGCTCCAGGCCGGCGCGGCGCCAGTCAGCGTTTCAACGGCGGCGAAGGGCGCCAGCGCCAGCGCGCCGGCGGCCATCATCACGGCCAGCTTGGCGCTGGCAGGCACCGCGGGCTGGGGCAGGCGCTTTTGCAGCACCGTGTAGAAGGCCCAGCCGGTGGCGGCCAGCAGCACCCACAGATCGCCCTGGCCGAAGGCCAGTCGCGCCAGCACATCGGCGTCGCCGCGCGACAGCACCGTCAACACGCCGCCCAGCGCCAGCAACAGGCCGGCCACGCGCGTGGCCGGCAGGGGCTTGCGCCAGATCAGCGCTTCCAGCAGCGATACCAGGATGGGGCTGCACGAGAAGATCAGCGCGATATTCGTGGCGCTGGTGTGCTGCGCGCCGATGTATTGCGGCGCCACTGCCACGCCCATGCCCAGCACCGCCAGGGGCAGCAGCGAGGGCAGGCCGCGGCGCAGCGCCTGGCGATGCCGGTACAGCGCGGGCGCGGCGATCGGCAGCAGGATCAGCAGCGCGATCAGCCAGCGGCCGAAGGCCAGGAAAACGGGGGGAAGGGCGGCGTCGTGGGCCCATCGGGCCGCCACCATGTTGGAGGCGAAAAGCGCGGGGGCGCTGAAAAGCATGGCCGTGCCGGCAAGGCCCAGGCCGGGGCGTGCTGCGGGTGCTGCGGTGTGAGGCATGATGTCCGGCCGCGCGGGTCGGCGCGCGGCTTGCTGCGATGAATCGCCGGTGTCCGGGCGGGGTTGTGCCGCCGCTCGGGCGCCGGATCGGACGGGCGGGGTGGTGCCTGTCTTGATGGAGAGTCTATCGGCAGATCCGCAAAATAGGTTTCTGCATTCACGCCTGATCTGGCGTATGTGGAAAATTAATATCCTCTAGAATTCAATTTTGAAGAGATATTCTCCCGAGCAGGAGCGCCCGCGTGTCCACGCCACCCAAAATCGATGAAACCGACCGCAAGATCCTGCGCGCGTTGCGCGCCGACGGTCGGCTGACCAACCTGAAACTGGCCGAGCAGGTGGGGCTGTCGCCCACGCCTTGCTGGAACCGCGTCAGGGCGCTGGAAGAGGCGGGCGTGATCGAGGGCTATGCGGCGCTGCTGAACCAGAAGGCGCTGGGCCTGCCGGATACCGTCATGATCGAGGTGACGCTGGAACATCACGACGACGACACGCTGGCGCGCTTTGGCGACGAGATCACGCGCCTGCCGGAGGTGGTCGAGGCTTTCCTGGTCACGGGCGAATACGACTATCTGATCAAGGTCGCCGTCGCCGGCACCGAGGGTTACGAGGAATTCCTGCGCAAGCGCCTGTACAAGCTCAAGGGCGTGCGGCACAGCCGTTCCACGTTCGTGCTGCGGCGGCTCAAGCACACGCCCTCGGTCGAGCCGTGAGGCATGAGTTCCCAGCGTGGGGCGGCGTCGGGCCGCTTCAACCCAGTCCGTTCAGGAAATCGTCGATCGCGCCGTTGAACGCGCGTGGATTGCCCAGGTTCATGCCATGCGAAGAGCCGGCGATGTCGATGCGCCGCGCTTGTGGCAGCCAGCGCGAGAGTGCATCCAGCACGGCGGGGTAGGGCTGCGGGCTGAGGGCGCCGCCGATCAGCAGGGTGGGCAAGGCCAGGCCACCGATCTGTGCGGCGGTCAGGACGGGCGGTTTCTCGTCGACCTGTCCGAACAGGGTGCCGACATTGTCGCGCACCATTTCCTTGAACCAGGGCACCATGCGCTGCCAGGTGTTGGGGCCGGTCACCGTGTCCACGAACAGCGCCAGGCCGGTGTCCACGTCGCCCTGCCGGATCAGCGTGAGCGCCTCCTGGCGGAAGCTGCCGCGCAGATCATCTTCGCCGGGCAGCGGCAGGCCGGGATCGGCCAGCGTCAGGCTGCGCAGGGCGTCGGGCCGCCGCAGGGCGACTTCCAGCGCGACGCGGCCGCCGCGCGAATGGCCGACGAGGTCGGCGCGTCCGCCGGCCACCTGGTCGATGAACTCCAGCACGTCCTCGGCGTGTTGCGCGACAGAGAAGCCACCGCCTTCGCCGTTCCAGGCCTCTGGCCAGTACCGGCGCAGGCAGACGGCCAGCACGCGGCGGCTGCGGCCCAGCGGGCCCATCTGCGATTTCCAGTAGCGGCTGTCCGACAGCGAACCATGCACCAGCACTAGCGGGTCGCCGCTGCCATATTCGGTGTAGGACATGGCATAGCCGCCGATGATGGCGGTCTGCTGGGGCAGGACGGGTTCGGAACGCATTGGTGCAGGGTTGGGAGGGCCAGGGTCGCATTCTAGCCCGACGCGCCGCGCCCTTTGAGGCGCCGAGGCCGGAACGGCGGCTCCGTGAACTGCTGATATGCTAATTACGGATCGCCCGCCGTCCGGCGGGTTTTTGCGAACACTCATTTGATCGGAGCTGTCCCGATGTCCCCGGAGTCTCTTGCCGCCTTGCCCGAATCCGCCCAACGTGTTGCCCGCCTTCTGCTGGAGCTGGGCCACGACAAGCCCGTGGTGGTCCTGCCTCAGACCGGCAAGACCTCGGCGGAAGCGGCGGCGGGCCTGGGCTGCGAGGTGGCGCAGATCGCCAAGTCGATCATCTTCCGCCGCGCTGCCGACAACGCGCCAGTGCTGGTGATCGCCAGCGGCACCAATCGGGTGGACGAGGCCAAGGTGTCCGCGCAGGTGGGCGCGCTGGCCAAGGCCGACGCCAAGTTCGTGCGCGACATGACGGGCTACGCCATCGGCGGCGTCTGCCCGATCGGCCACGCGGTCAAGCCGGTGATGCTGCTGGACCAGGATCTGTTCCAGTACGACAGCCTGTGGGCCGCCGCCGGGCATCCGCATGCGGTGTTCAACCTGACGCCGCAACAACTGGCCGACATGACCGGCGCGCCGGTCGCGGACGTGGCGCAACGCGCCTGACCCCGCTGGCCGCCGCGCGGCCGGGCTGTCAGCGCGGATGCGCCAGCAGCCCGTCGATCAGCACCTGGCGCAGGCCCCGGCTACAACTTTCCACGCGTCCCTGCACGCCATAGACGGCGGCCAGTGCCTGCGGCGTGATCACATCCGCGGGCGCGCCGGCCCCCGCCAGCCGGCCCTGGTGGATCAGCACCGCCCGGTCGGCATGCTGCAGGGCCGCGTTCAGATCGTGCAGCACGATGACGCTGATCAACCCGTACTGCCGCGTCTCCTGGCGCAGCAATTGCATGACGTGGAACTGGTAGTTCAGGTCCAGCGCCGACAGCGGCTCGTCCAGCAGCAGCACGCGCGGACGGCGGATCAAGGCCTGGGCCAGGCCGACCAGCTGCTTCTGCCCGCCCGAAAGCGCGTCCAGATAATGCAGGGCCAGGGGGGCGATGCCCAGGCGTTCCAGCAACGTCTCGATCTCGGCGGGGCTGGCAGAGGGCGCCAGCCCGTCGCCGGCGCGGGCGGCCACCAGCACGGATTCGAACACCCGCAGATGGACTTCGGCGGGCAGACCTTGCGGCAGGTAGACGACGTGGCGCGCGCGTTCGGCCTGATCGGCCGTCGCAAGGTCGCGGCCATCCAGCCGCGCCGTCCCGGCGCGCACGCGGACGAGGCCCGCCAGCGTCTTGAGCAACGTGGACTTGCCGCTGCCGTTCGGTCCCAGCAGCGCGGTGAGTTCGCCGGCGGCCAGCGGGGGCAGGCTCAGCCCGTGCAGCACGTCCTGCCGGCCATAGCCGGCCTTCAGCTCGTCCACCTCGAGCATCGCGGGCGCAAGGGGGGAAGCCGGGTTCATGGCAGGCGGCGGCGCATGACCACCGATACGAAGAAGGGGATGCCGACCAGCGAGGTCACGATGCCGACCGGGATGATCACGCCGGGCATCAGGTTCTTGGACGCCAGCGACGCGAGCGACAGGATGGTGGCGCCGGTCAGTGCGCTGCCGGGCAGGTAATAGCGGTGATCCTCGCCGAACAGCCGGCGGGCGATATGGGGCGCCACCAGGCCGATGAAGCCGATGGTGCCGACGAAGGCCACGGACAGCGCCGACAGCAGGCTGACGCGCGCCAGCGCCGCCACGCGCACGCGCCGCACGTCGACGCCAAAGCTGGCGGCGCGCTCTTCGCCCAGCCGCAGCGCCGTCAGCTTCCAGGACTGACGCAAGGCCAGCGGCAGGGCCAATGCCACGGCCGCGGCCAGCGCGCCGGCCGACGCCCAGCTGGAGCGCGACAGGCTGCCCATGGTCCAGAACACGAGGTTTTGCAGCGCCTCGGCGCTGGCGACGAATTGCACCAGCGACACCAGCGCGTTGAAACTGAACACCATGGCGATGCCGAACAGCACCACGCCCTGGGTGTTCATACCCGCCCAGCGCGCCGCCGCGTCCAGCGCCAGGGCGGCCAGCGCGGCGAACAGGAAGGCGTTGCCGGCGATCAGCCAGCCCGCGGGCACGCCGGGCAGGCCGAGGTTGAGCACGATGGCCAGCGAGGCGCCGAAGGCGGCCGCCGAAGACACGCCCAGCGTGAACGGGCTGGCCAGCGGGTTGTTGAGGATGGTCTGCATCTCGGCGCCGGCCAGGCCGAGCGCGGCGCCAACCAGCGCGGCCATCAGGGCCTGCGGCAGACGGATGTCCCAGACGATGACGCGGGTGCTGGGATCGGCCGCGGCGGGCGCGCTCAGCGCGCGCCACAATTCGCTCCAGGACAGGGGGGAAGGCCCCGTCGTGAAGTCAGCCAGCAGTGCAATGAAAATCGCCGCCAGCAGCAGGGCGATGAGCCCTGCCCGGCGGCGCAGGATGTGCCGGTAGGCGGTGACCGCGGACGCGGCTGCCGCCATTACTGCAGCAGTTGGAGACGGCTCTTGGCCGTGCCGGCGGCGGGCGCGCTGGGATAGTCGCGGACGATGCGTTGCAGCGTCGTCTTGGCGCCGGCGCGGTTGTTCAGTTCGATCTGGCTGCCGGCGATGACCAGCAGCGCATCGGGAGCACGCGCGTTGTCGGGGGCCTTCTGGACCATGCTGGTGAGCTGCTCGATCGCACCCTTGAAGTCCTTCAGCGCGTAGCGGCTGCTGCCCAGGTAGAACTGGGCGCTCGGAGCGAGCTGGCTGGCCGGATAGAGCGCGGTGAAGGCGGCGAAGGATTCCGAGGCTTCCTTGTACTGGCCCTTGCGGAACAGGTCGATCGCGCCGTCATAGGCGGCCTGTTCCTGCGGATCGCCGGCATTCGCGCCAGGCGGGTTGGCGCTGCCGGCCGCGCCGCCGCCCTTGGCGCCGGGCTGCTGGCGGGATACGAGTTCGAGCTGGTCGCGCAATTGGGCGACCTCCTGCTGCAAGGCCTGGATCTGGTCGGCCAGTTGCAGCCGGGCGCGCTGGTTCTGTTCGTTCTGCTGTTGCACCTGTTGGCGCAAGTCTAGGATGGCCCGGCGGGCCTCGTCGTCGGCGAAAGCTTGGACGGGAGCGGCCAGGGCGGCCAGCGCCAGACCGGCGGAGGCAATCAGGGGACGCAGGGACAGAACGTTATTGCGCATGAAAATTCCCGGGTGAAAAAAGAAACGCCGGGACGGCCGGCTGACCGTCCCGACGCGTCGTGGGGCAATCGACTATACGAAAAGCTTAGCGCTGATAAACGATATCGGCGCGGCGGTTTTCCGCGAAGTCAGCTTCCGACGTGCCACTCGCCTTCGGCTTTTCCTTGCCGAAGCTGATGGTTTCGATCTGGTTGTCGCTGACGCCCAGCAGGGTCATCATGCGACGAACCGCGTCGGCACGGCGCTGGCCCAGGGCCAGGTTGTATTCGGCGCCGCCGCGCTCGTCGGTGTTGCCTTCGATCTTGATGCGTTGCTGCTGGTGCGAGGCCAGGTAACGGGCATGGGTTTCCACCAGGCTGCGGTACTGGTCCGACACCGAGTAGCTGTCGAAGTCAAAGTATACCGAGCGCTGTTGCGCCAGGATGCTTTGGGGGTTGAAGGGATCAAGGATCTGGCCAGAGGCCTGTCCTTGGCCAGCGCCTCCGCCCTGACCCGCTTTATCGTCGAGAGGGACGGAGCTGCAAGCTGCCAGGGTGGCGGCCAGAGCGGCGATGGTTAGGCTTTTGGCAATGCGCGACTTCATGATAGTTCCTTTGCAAAGAGAGTCACACGTGTTATCGGGTAAATGGGCCCCAAGTCGGTTCACGTATTTCCCCGTTCAGTACCGAAAGCGTCTGCCGTACGCGGCCATCGCTCGACACACCCGCAAGCACGCTACGGCCGTTCTGCACGGCGGCGTAGAGGACTTGCATGCCATTCGGCGCGAAGCTCGGAGACTGATCGTCACGACCATCAGTCAGCAAGGATTCGGAGCCTGAGGACAGGTTCAACGAGGCGATTCGAAACGCGCCGTCGCGTCTTGCAACGTACAGCAACGTCGATCCATCGGGGGAAATTCGGGGTGAGATGTTGTAACCACCATTAAACGTGAGGCGGCGAGCATCGCCACCGTCCAGGCCGGTCTGATAGATTTGCGGCCCGCCGCTGCGGTCACTGGTAAAGATAATGGAACGGCCGTCTGGCGTAAAGCTCGGCTCGGTGTCAATCCCGGGAGAACGCGTAACTCGGCGCATATTCGAGCCGCCGGCCGCGCTGACGATGTAAATTTGCGACAACCCGTCGCGCGTCAGCGCCACGGCCAGCTGGGTGCCGTCGGGCGACCAGCCCGGGGCGCTGTTGTTGCCCTTGAAGTTGGCCACGGGCACGCGGGCGCTGGTGGCCAGGGTGTGCACATACACGACCGGCTTGCCGGATTCGAAGCTCACATAGGCCAGCTTCGAACCATCGGGCGACCAGGAGGGCGAGATGATCGGCTCGCGCGAGCGCAGCGCGACCTGGGGATTCTGGCCGTCGGCGTCGGCGACCTGCAGTTCGTAGGTCGGACCCTGCTTGAGCACGTAGGCGATGCGGGTGGAGAACACGCCGCGCACGCCGGTGATCTTTTCGTAGATGCGGTCGGCGATCTGGTGGGCGACGCGGCGCAGTTCCTGTTCGGTGCCCGAGAACGCCACGCCGTCCAGCTGACCCTTCTTGACCGTGTCGGCCAGGCGGTAGCGCACGTCGTAGCGGCCGTCGGCGCCGCGCACGATGCTGCCATAGGCCAGGAAGTCGGCGCCCTTCGAGCGCCAGTCGTCGTGCGAGATGGCCGAATCGACGTTCAGGCCGGCGCCGGCGGCGCTGATCAGGCGGAACTGGCCCGTGCGGGTCAGGTCGGCGCGGATCACCTCGGCCAGGGCGCGACCGTGGGCATCGTCCACGGCGAAATCGGCGATGGCCACCGGGTATTGGGTGGCGCCGGTGCCGGAAATGTCGACGCGCAGTTGCGCGTGGGCCGGCCGGACGGCCAGCAGGCTGGCGAACGCCAGCAGCAGCGCCAGTCCGTACGTTCGCCAGAACGCAAGGAGGGGGGCGCTTCGGCTATGGGCGGGAGTCATGATCAGCAATCTCCTGTCTATTAGTACATGCTGTACTCACCGTAGATACTCGGTTCGTAGCGGCCATTCGAAGGTTTCGGGAAGGGGTTGCAGCGGCGTATGCCGGCTTCGATCGCGCGGTCGAACGCCGGGATGCCCGAAGAGCGGGTAATCGTAACTGCGGTGACCTTGCCGTCAGAAGTATTCAACTTTACTTGGTATTCGGCCGTGGGGTTCTCCGCGCCGCTGCGGGGAGGCGTCGGATAAGCCACGCCCGGCTGCACGCAGGCACGGACCTTGGCGCCATAGCCCGCGTCGCGGCCGCCGGATCCGCCGGTCTGGTTGCGGTCGGCGGTGCCGCCCGGGATGCCGGCCGCGCCGAGCGCGTCGTTGCGGAAAGCGTCCTTGAGGGCCTTGTCGGCGGCCGCCTTTTTGGCGGCCTCTTCCTTGGCCTTCTTCTCGGCGGCGGCCTTCTCGGCGGCGACCTTTTCAGCCGCGGCCTTTTCGGCGGCCGCCTTCTCGGCAGCAGCCTTTTCGGCGGCGGCCTTCTTGGCGGCGTCTTCCTTGGCCTTCTTCTCGGCGGCGACCTTTTCGGCCGCGGCCTTTTCCGCAGCGGCCTTTTCGGCGGCAGCCTTGTCAGCGGCCTGGCGTTCCTGCTCCAGGCGCTTCTTTTCCTTCAGCTCGGCCTGCTTGCGCTCTTCCTCCAGGCGCGCCTTTTCCTTGGCGGCCTCGGCGGCTTCGCGCGCCTTTTCCTCTTCCTCACGCTTCTTCTTGGCTTGCTGCAGCGCGATCTCAGGGTCGACTTCCGACTTGGGTGGCTGGACCTTGGGTTCGGGCGGAGGCGGGGGAGGATCCGGCTGCTTCTGCGGCTCGGGTTCCGGTTGCGGCTTGGGCTGAGGCTGGGGTTTGGGCGGTTCGGGCGTGGGCGGCGGCGAAACGGGCGAATTGCCGTTCGCCCAGAGCTGCACTTCCACCGGGCCGGGCGTTTCCGTGCGCCAGTTCAGGTTGAAGATCAACACGGCCAGCAGCAGCGCGTGCACCAACAAGGCCAGAAGCAGGGCTTTCCGGTTGTCAGTGTTGGGCGGCGTGGCCGGGGGGCCGCTGCGGTGTCGAATGATGGGTGGCGTCATGGGCGTTGCATGCCGGCGAGCCGGCGGGAGAGCGTCGCGTTAGCGTTTCTTCGCGGGAGCGGGCTGGTTGCCGCCGGCGGACTGGTCCACCAGCAGGCCCAGGCGGGTGATGCCGTTGGTGCGCAGCTCGTCCATGACCTTCACGACCGTCTCGTAGGGCACCTTGCCATCGGCGGCGATGACCACCGGGGTTTCCGCGGTGATGCGCGAACGCACCTGCGCCACCAGCTCGGGCCGGGCGATGTCCTGCATCGTCGCGCCGGGCTCGCGCATGCGCAGCGCGATCTTGCCGTCTTCGGAGATCTGAACTTCCAGCGGCTTGACCGGCACGTCGGAGGCGGCGCCGACCGACGGCAGCTGGATCAGGCCCGGCGTGATTAGGGGCGCGGTCACCATGAAGATGACCAGCAGCACCAGCATCACGTCGATGTAGGGCACCACGTTGATGTCGGCCTTCATGCGGCGGCCGGACCTGCCGCGCGAGCTTACCGAGGGCATTAGCGCACCTGCCGTTGCAGAATGTTCAGGAACTCGTCGACGAAGCTGTCGAAGCGGATCGACAGACGGTCGATGTCATTGGTGAAGCGGTTATAGGCGACCACGGCCGGGATGGCCGCGAACAGGCCGATGGCGGTGGCGATCAGCGCCTCGGCGATGCCGGGGGCGACCGAGGCCAGCGTGGCCTGCTGCATGTTCGACAGGCCGATGAAGGCGTGCATGATGCCCCAGACCGTGCCGAGCAGGCCGATGTATGGCGACACCGAGCCGGCCGAGGCCAGGAAGTTCAGGTGCGATTCCAGCGAGTCCATTTCGCGCTGGTAGGCGGCGCGCATGGCGCGGCGCGGGCCGTCCAGCAGGGCGGTGGCGTCGCCGCCGGAACCGCCGCCGCGGCGGGCTTTCAGGAATTCGGTCATGCCGGCGTCGAAGATGCGGGCCAGGGCGCCTTGCTCGTCGCGGCGCGAGGCCACGGCCTGCTGCAGCATGGACAGGTCGCCGCCGGACCAGAAGTCATCCTCGAAGCGGCGAGTTTGGGAGTCGGCGCGCTTGATGGCCAGGCGCTTGGCGAAGATGTAGGTCCAGGACATGATCGAGATGCCCAGGAGCATCAGCATGATCAGCTGGACCGGCACGCTGGCGTGCGAAATCAGCGAAAGCAACGACATGTCGTTGGTGGCTTGCATGGTTATTCCTGAATTGATCCCAGTTTGGCGCGTAGGTCGGCCGGCAGTTCCGCCGGCCGCATTTGAACGGCATCGACACAGCAGACTTGGATGTTGCCTTCGGCAAGCAGTTCCCCGTCGCGTTCCGCGCGCTGCGCGAAGTGTATCGAAGCGCGGCCCAGTCGTGTGACTCGGCTGCGTATGGTAAGCAAGTCATCCAGCCGGGCCGGCTTGCGGTAGGCCATGTCCAGCGCCTTGACGACGAACAGCCGCTGCTCCGAGACAGCCAGGCCGGACTGGTTGATTCCCAGATCGCGCAGCCACTCGGTGCGGGCGCGTTCGAGGAATTTCAAGTAGTTGGCGTAGAAAACCACTCCTCCAGCGTCCGTGTCTTCGTAGTAGACGCGGACCTGGAAGAGGGATTCTGGGGACTTCGGATCGGTCACGATGCGGATAGGGGCGTTGCGTATTCGGGACGCGAAAAGTCCGTAGTAACTATAGGGTTAGAGCGTGTCCAGCTTTGCCAGCACTTGCTCAAGCGCGGACTGTACCGGAATCTTGACCGCTTCGGTTTCCCGACGGGCCTGCAATTCCACCACACCGTCGTTCAGACCGCGTTCTCCAACTGTTACGCGCAGCGGCGCGCCGATCAGTTCCCACTCGGCGAACATGACGCCGGGACGGGCGTCGCGGTCGTCCAGGATGACGTCCACGCCGCGCGCCAGCAGCGATTCGTAGAGCTTCTGTGCGGTGTCACGCACCGTTTCACTTTTACCCCAGCCGACCGGGCAGATCACCACTTCGAAGGGGGCGATGGCGCGCGGCCAGATGATGCCGCGGGCGTCGTGGTTCTGCTCGATGGCGGCGCCCACGATGCGGGTCACGCCGATGCCGTAGCAGCCCATTTCCAGCGTGGCGGGCTTGCCGGTCTCGTCCAGGAACGTGGCCTTGAGGGCCTCGGAGTACTTCTTGCCCAGATAGAAGACGTGTCCGACTTCGATGCCGCGCATGATGGAAAGCGTGCCCTTGCCGTCTGGCGAGGGGTCGCCGGCGACCACGTTGCGCAGGTCGGCGACCTGCTCGGGCTCGGGCAGGTCGCGGCCCCAGTTCACGCCCTGGATGTGGAAGTCTTCCTTGTTGGCGCCGCAGACGAAATCCGCCATGTGGGCGACCGTGCGGTCGGCCACGACGCGGACCGGCCTGGCGGTGCCGACCGGGCCCAGATAGCCGGGCTTGCAGCCGAAATGCTCGACGATCTCGCTTTCGGTGGCGAAGCGGAAGCCCGCCAGGCCGGGCAGCTTGCCGGCCTTGATCTCGTTCAGCTCGTGGTCGCCGCGCAGCATCAGCAGCCAGATCTGGACCTGGCCCTTGTCGCCTTCGGTGGCCAGGACGATGGATTTGACGGTCTGTTCCAGCGGGATGCCGAGCAGCTTGGCCACGTCCTCGCACTTGGCGGCGCCGGGGGTGGCCACTTCGGCCATGGGCTGGCGGGCCTCGCCGCGCACCGGGTACAGGTTGGGCGCCTCGGCCAGCTCGATGTTGGCGGCGTATTCGGAGTCGCTGTTGTAGACCAGCAGGTCCTCGCCGGTTTCGGCGATGACCTGGAATTCATGGCTGCGGGTGCCGCCGATGGAGCCGGTATCGGCCGCGACGGCGCGGAACTCCAGGCCCAGGCGGCTGAAGATGCGCATGTAGGCGGCGTACATCGTGTCGTAGCTGCGCTGGGCGCCGGCTTCGTCGCGGTCGAAGGAGTAGGCGTCCTTCATGGTGAATTCGCGGCCGCGCATCAGGCCGAAGCGGGGGCGGCGCTCGTCCCGGAACTTGGTCTGGATGTGATAGAAGTTGACCGGCAGCTGGCGGTAGCTGTGGATCTCGTTGCGCGCGATGTCGGTGATGACTTCCTCGGACGTGGGCTGCAGCACGAAATCGCGCTGGTGACGGTCCTTGATGCGCAGCAGTTCGGCGCCGTACTGCTCCCAGCGGCCCGATTCCTGCCAGAGTTCGGCCGGCTGGACCACCGGCATCAGCAGCTCCAGGGCGCCGGCGGCGTTCATTTCGTCACGGACGATGGCCTCGATCTTGCGGATGACCTTCAGCCCCAGGGGCATGTAGGTGTAGATGCCTCCGGCCAGCTTGCGGATCATGCCGGCCCGCGTCATCAGCTGATGGCTGGCGACTTCGGCTTCGGAGGGGGCTTCTTTGAGGGTATTGAGGTGGTAGGTAGATGCGCGCATGGTTAAAGGTGGCTGCAGATACGTATAATCGACTGTAATTGTATTGAATTCGGTGGGGGTGGCCCATGCTTGATCGCGAAGGCTACCGCCCCAATGTCGGCATCATTCTCGTCAATGGCAGGAACGAGGTCTTTTGGGGCAAGCGGATCAGGGAACATGCCTGGCAGTTCCCTCAGGGTGGCATCAAGTACGGCGAAAGCCCGGTGCAGGCCATGTATCGCGAGCTCCATGAAGAGGTGGGCTTGAAGCCCGAGCATGTCCGTATTTTGGGGCGTACACGAGACTGGTTACGTTATAACGTGCCAGATCATTTCGTCCGGCGTGAGTGGCGGGGCCACTATAAAGGACAAAAGCAGATTTGGTTCCTGCTGCGCCTGATCGGACGCGACAGCGACGTATGCCTGCGCGCGACGCAGCATCCCGAATTCGACGCCTGGCGCTGGAGCCAGTATTGGGTGCCGCTGGACGCCGTCATCGAGTTCAAGCGCGATGTCTATACCCAGGCGTTGAACGAGCTATCTGCCATACTCTTCCGGCGTCATCACGAAACCCGCTACCTGCGCCAGCGCGTGCATGGCCAGCGGGCGGCTGAGAACTTGCCCGAAGGAACGGACGGTCATGCGCATATTGTTGGTTGAAGACGAACGGGACATGGCGTCCTGGCTGATGCGCGCGCTCGCTCAGAGCGGCTTCGTGCCCGACCACGCAGCGGATGCCCGCAGCGCCGAAGCCTTCATGGCCGGCAACGAGTACGACGCCATCGTCATGGATTTGCGCCTGCCGGACAAGCACGGCCTGGTGGTGTTGCGCGAAATGCGCAACCGCGACGACCGCACGCCGGTGCTGCTATTGACCGCCCAGGGCGCGCTGCAGGACCGCGTGCGCGGCCTGAACCTGGGCGCCGACGACTTCCTGACCAAGCCCTTCGCCCTGGAAGAACTGGAAGCCCGCCTGACCGCCCTGGTGCGGCGCAGCCGCGGTCGCCAGCATCCCCGACTGCAATGCGGTTCGCTGTCCTACGACAGCGAAAGCCGCGCCTTCACGCTGGACGGCTCCCTGCTGTTCCTGACCCCGCGCGAGCACGCCGCCCTGGCGGCGTTGCTGACCCGCAGCGGTTATCCGGTGGACAAGTCGCAGCTGTTCGGCAAGGTTTTCACCCACGACAGCGAAGCGAACCCGGACGCCATCGAGGTGGTGTTGCACCGGCTGCGCAAGAAGCTGGCGGGCAGCGACGTGCGCATCGTCACGGTGCGCGGGCTGGGCTACATGCTGGAAAGCGTGGCTGCCGCGCCTGCCGAGGGTAACTGAGCGGCGGGCCGGCACGGCCCGCATCCCGCTTGCCCGGGATGACGCCCGCGTCCGGCGCCTAAAGTTTTTTCAAACAGGCGTACAGAATTCCCCGTTGGACCGGCCCGAAGGGCCTGTCCTATCTTTGTCTCCAAGCGAGGTCCCTACGGACCCGAACAAGGGGGGAGACAATGAAACGCTCATCTCGCGCGGCCGTCGCCGTATTCTGCCTGTCCGCCGCCGGCGCGCCGTGGGCACCGGCGCAAGCGGCCGAAATCACCCTCATGGGATACCGCGGCGCGTTCGAGCAGAACTACGTCAAGGCGGTGATCGAGCCGTTCATGGAGGCGCACCCGGACATCTCGGTGGTCTATGCCGGGGTTCAGAACGCCGCTGCCGCGCTGGGCAATCTGCGCGCGCAAAAGAGCTCACCGCAGGCCAATGCCGTCATCATCGACCTGTCGGTCGCCAAGATCGCCCGCGATGAGGGGCTGCTGGCCGAGCTGGACCTTGCCCGCATTCCCGCCTATGGCGATCTGGCGGATCTGGGCAAGGACCTGGGCGCCGCGGCGATTCCGCTGACATACGACACGCTGACCCTTATCTACGACCGCGACGCCTTCGTCGAAGCGCCCACCAGCTGGAACGCCTTCTGGGATCCGAAGCAGCGAGGCAAGGTGACGATTCCCGCTCAAGGCGGCGGCGACATCCAGGCCATACTCCTGACCATCATCGCCAACCGCATGGCGGGCGAGCGCGACTACAAGAAAACGATCCAGCCCGGCGTGGACAAGCTGGTCAAGCTCGCGCCCGCGGTGCAGACCTGGGAGCCCAAGCCCGACGCCTACACGCTGGTGGCCAATGGCACGTCCACGCTGTCGATCGGCTACAACGCCCGTTCCCAGTACTACTACGACCAGACGGAAGGCCGTCTCCGGTCCATCAGCCCGAAAGAGGGCTCGGCCTCGCAGATCAACGTGATCGGCGCGATCGCCAATGCGGCTGAACCGGCCGCCACGCTTGCCTTCATCCAATACGCAATCAGCCCCGAGGCGCAGGAGAGTTTCGCCAGGACCATGTTCTATGCGCCGACCAATACACGGGCCGAGGTCGACGAGGCGACCCGCGCCCGCATTCCGATGATGGATCCGGAACAGCGCGTCAGGCTCATCCCGGTGGATTGGATGAGCATCGGCGATATGCGGGAAAGCATGCTGCGGCCCTGGCGCCGCCAGATCATTCCCGCCAGCCGCTGAGCGATCCGTTCGCGGCCCCCACGGTCGGCGCACTTTTCTTCCGTTTTCCCTGACAGGACGAGCAAGCATGCAAATGGCGGACATGGACGCGTGGACGACGCGCGAGGCGGCCGGCACGGACTCTGGCGAACCAGCCTATCTTCTGCTTGACGGCGTGACCAAGCGCTATTCAGGCCAGCAGGCGGCGGTCGACGACCTGCATCTGGCCCTGCCGCGCGGCAAGCTGCTGGGCCTGCTCGGCCCGTCCGGCTGTGGCAAGACGACGACCCTGCGCATGATCGCGGGCCTGTTGTCCGTGACGTCCGGGCATATCCGGGTGAGCGGCGACGATATTTCGAACAAGCCGCCGCACCAGCGCGATATCGGCCTGGTCTTCCAGAACTATGCCTTGTTCCCGCACATGTCGGCGGCGCAGAACGTCGCCTTCGGCCTGGAAATGCGCGGCGTGGGCAAGGCGGAAATCCAGGCGCGCGTGGACGAGGCGCTGGAGATGGTGCGCTTGCCGGGATATGGCTCGCGCAGGCCCAGGGAAATGTCCGGCGGGCAGCAGCAGCGGGTGGCGCTGGCTCGCGCGCTGGTCATCCGGCCTCGCATCCTGCTGCTTGATGAGCCCTTGTCCAACCTCGACGCCAAGCTGCGCGACGAGATGCGGCTCGAGATCCGCGACATCCAGCAGCGGCTCGGCATCACCACGGTATTCGTGACGCACGATCAGGTCGAGGCCTTGACCATGTGCGATGTCGTGGGCGTGATGGCCGGCGGCAGGCTGGCGCAGCTGGGCACGCCCCAGGATATCTACGAGCGGCCCGCCACGCTGTTCGTCGCCGATTTCGTCGGCCGCACCAACGTGTTGGACGGCCAGATCGAGGCGGACGGCGCGGTGCGCCTGGGCGCGGGCCTGTATCGCTGTGATACACGCGGCCTGCGGCGCGGCAAGGCCAAGATCGTGATCCGGCCGCATCGCATTCATGTGACCAGCGACAGGGACCGGTCGCTGGTCAGCGTGGTCACCAACAGCGCCCATGGAAGCGTGCGACGCGTAACCTATATCGGAGATGTGGTGCAGTACGGCATCGATATCGGCGTCGCCGAACTGAAGGCGGAGGTCCATACCGCCAGCGGAGGCCATACGGTGGCCGCGGGCGACAAGGTGCTGTGCGAATGGAAGCCGCAGGACATGATCGTCTTCGAAGGTTGCGCACCATGAGCACGCTTGCCGGGACGCTCGCGCGCCGCGCGGGGCAGCCCCGTTTCGCCGTCCTCGCGCTGGCCTTGCTGGCGCCGATGGCCGTCGTCAACCTGGCGGTCTTCCTGTGGCCCGTGTTCCGGCTGGGCCAGATTTCCTTCTTGGAAAGCCGCGCCGGCGTGCTGACAGGCGAGTATTCGCTGGCCAGCTACGCCGGCTTCCTGACCGACCGCTTCAGCCTGGAGCTGCTGGGAAACTCCCTGTTCCTGTCGCTGCTGGTGACCTTCATCACACTGTGTTGCGCGTATCCGATCGCGTTGTTCCTGCATCGGCTGCCTCCCGCCCGGCGCAATCTCCTGTTCGTCATCACGGTATCGCCGCTGCTGGTCAGCGCCGTCGTCAGGACATACGGCTGGATGGTCATCCTGGGCGATCAGGGCCTGGTCAACAGCCTGTTGCTGTCGACCGGGCTGATTTCGGCGCCGCTGCGGCTGGTGAACGGCTGGATCGGCGTGACCGTCGGCCTAGTCGAGGTGCTGATTCCCTATATGGCGCTGTCGCTCATTTCCGGTTTCGGCCGGCTTGATGCGCACCTGGAGGAAGCCGCCGCGTCGCTGGGCGCCAATGCGTGGCGGCGATTCTTCCGGGTGGTGTTTCCGCTGACCATGCCGGGCGTTGCGCTGGGCTGCCTGTTGTGCTTCGTACTGTCCATGTCCTCGTTCATCACGCCCAAGCTGCTTGGCGGCGGCCGGGTGTTCCTGCTGGCCACCGAAATCTATGACCTGGCGGTCATCCAGCTGGAATGGCCCAGGGCTGCCGCCACGTCGGTCGTTGTGCTGCTGTTGTTCGGCATTGCTCTGGCCTGCTACACACGCATCGCGCGCCGCGCCGAGTGAGAAGGAGAGCGCCCATGATTGGCAAGATCACCGTCCCCTTCCGTGTGCTGGTCCTGTGCCTGTATCTGTTCCTGCTCGGGCCGATGCTGATCGTCGTGCCGCTGTCTTTCAGCAACGATAGCTACCTGGTCTTTCCGCCGCAGAGCTGGGGCGTGCGCTGGTACGAGGCGATGTTCAGCCACGACAAGCTGCTGCAGGCCTTTCGGGTCAGTCTTGGCATAGCCGCGGTGGTGACGGCGCTGTCGCTGGCCGTGGGCGTGCCGGCGGCCTATGCCGTGCGCCGCTGGCGCTTTCCGGGGCGCGACGCGCTGCTGAGCCTGTTCACCGCGCCGTTGCTGCTGCCGTCCATCGTGCTGGGCCTGGCCATCCTTCTTGTGTTCGCCAACGCCGGGTTGCTGGGGACCTATACCGGGCTGATCGCGGCTCACCTGGTCGTCACCACGCCCTATGTCATGCGCATCATGACCACCGCGTTCGCCACGCTGCCGCCGTCGGTGGAAGAGGCGGCGGCCATGCTGGGCGCGGCGCCGCTGACGGTGTTCCGTCGCGTCACCTTGCCGCTGCTGGCGCCGGGCTTCGTCGCCAGCGCAGCGCTGTCCTTTTTGATCTCGTTCGATGAGGTCGTTATTTCGCTCTTCATCACCGGACCGCGCTTGAAGACGCTGCCTGTCGAGATTTTCGACTACGTGGAGAGCAGGACGGATCCGATGACCGCCGCCGTCTCGGTCATGCTCATCGTCGCCACGCTGTTCGTCGTGTTCCTTGTCGAGCGCACGCTGGGCATGTCCCGGGCGCTTGGCAAATGAACGTCATTCTTCACCGGCCCTTTCAATGGAGCAGCAGTCCAAATGGAAAACATCGCGTTGTGGATGTCGCAGCCGCATCATGGCTACCTTGAGATCGCCCGGACGCTGGGCGTGAAGTCGCTGATCCTGGAACTGGAACACGGCACTTTCGACCTGTCGACGCTGGATCAGTTCCTGGCGTTCACCCGGGCCCTGGACATGCCGGTCCTGACCAAGATCCTTGCGCCGAATGCCGAGTCCATCCAGCAGGCGCTCGATTTCGGATCTGACGGTGTGATCGTGCCGCATCTGCTGGGCGTGGAGCATGCCCGCGCCGTGACGCGCGCCGCCAAGTATCCCCTGCTGGGCGTGCGCTCCTACACCGGCGGCCGGGTCTTTGGCTATGCGCGGCCGGCCGGCGATGCCTTCGACAGGGAGAATGTCCGCAGCAAGTGCTACGCCATGATCGAGACCGCGGAAAGCCTGGCGGATGTAGAACGGATCATCGCGCTTGATACGGTGGACGGACTGTTTCCTGGCCCATCCGACCTGGCGCTGGCGCGTGGGCGAGGCGCCTACGCGTTCAACGACGCAGACAGGGCCGACCTGCGACGCATCGCCGAGGCAGCGCGTGATGCGGGCAAGCCTTGGGTCATGCCCGCCTGGACCGCGGCCGAGCGCCAGTTCGCGCGGGAAGAGGGCGCATCCCTGCTGGTGATCGCGACCCAGACGATGACCGTGCGCGCGGGTATCGCCAGCATCATCGACGCCGTCATGCGGGAAAGCGTCGCCGCTTGATCCAAGCCCCGCCGATCAGACAGGAGCACAGCAATGAAAGTCAGCCTGGTGCAAACCAATCCGCAACCGAACCGCGCGCTCAACCTGGAGCAGACGCGCGCCCTGATGGAAGAGGCGTGCCGCACGGAAGACCCGGATCTCATCGTTCTGCCGGAATATTTCGAGGCCTATGGCATCTCCACCACCGAAAAACTGGCCATGGCCGAACCAGCCGGCGCCGCCGCCTACCGGATGGCCAGTGATTTCGCCCGCGAGCATCGCGTGTTCGTCCATGCCGGCACCATCATGGAGAAAGTCGAGCATGAGCCGCGCATCTGGAACACGTCCTTTGTGTTCGACCGGGAGGGACGCGAAGTCGCGGCCTATCGCAAGATCCACATGTTCGACATCGTCGCGCCGGACGGCTCGGTCTACCGGGAGTCGGACACCGTCAAGCCGGGCGGGGAGATCGTGACCTATGACATCGACGGTCTGAGGGTTGGCTGCGCCATCTGCTACGACATACGCTTCGCGGAACTTTTCCTGCGCCTGGCCAAGGCAGGTTGTGACGTCATCGTGCTGCCGGCCGCATTCACGCTGCAGACGGGCAAGGATCATTGGGAGGTGCTGGCCAGGGCGCGCGCCATCGAGACGCAGGCTTATTTCATCGCCTGCGGCCAGACCGGCGCGGTGACGGTCGACGGCGAGCGGCGCGCCTGCTATGGGCATTCGCTGGTGTGCGATCCCTGGGGCCATACCATCGCGCGCGCCTCCGACGGCGTGGGCCTGGTCAGCGCCCGGATCGACAGGCGCCAGATCGCGCGCGTGCGCGGCCTGATCCCGATGGCGCAACACCGCCGCCTCGCTTGCGGCTAAGGAGACCGGCATGTACACCATACGCGACATGCCCGAGCCGGTGCCGGCCGAGTTGCTGGCCCTGCTGGCCGGCGTGGAGACCGCCACGGTTGGACATTGGCGCCTGCAGGGGTTCATGCACCGCGCGATCCAGCCGCTGCTGCCCGGCGGTCGCCGCGTCGTGGGAACGGCGGTGACGCTGGCCATCGCCGGTCCGGATTCGACGCTGCTGCATCATGCGGCGGGGCTGCTGCGGCCGGGAGACATCCTGGTGGTCGATCGCCTGGGAGACGACAAATATGCGTGCTGGGGCGGCGGCGTCACCGTGGCGGTCAAGGCGACGGGCGCCGTCGCCGGCATCGTCGACGGGCCTTGCACCGATCTGGCCGAAATCATTGCGTCCGATTTTCCGATCTGGGCGCGCGGCCTCGCGCCCATCACTACGCGCCTTTACGACCTGGGCGGCGGCATGAACGTGCCGGTGAGTTGCGGCGGCGCCGTGGTCATGCCCGGCGACGCGGTCCTGGCGGACGAAAGTGGCGTGCTGGTGATCCCGCGCGATGAGGTGCTGGCAGTGGCCGAGCGGGCGCTCGCGATGCAGGATACCGGCAAGGCGCGCGAGGCCTCGGTCAGGGACGCAGGCGCGAGGCTGGGCGAGCTGTCCGGCGCCAGCGCCAAGGTGCTGGCCGGTCTGGGGAAAGGTTGACGCGCGCGGTGAGCGGGTGTTTGTCCTCTTGTACGCGGGTCCGATTGCCTATACAAAAACACGGTGTGTGGCATGAGGACGGCTCTGATCCTATCGGTTCGCGGGATGCCGGAATTGCATGAATATCCGTTTTCTCGAAACGATGATCTGGCTGTCCGAGTTGAAGAACTTCCGTGCCACGGCGGAACGCATGAACCTGACGCCGGCGGCGATCTCCAACCGCATCGCCGTCATGGAGCAGGAACTGGGCATCCGGCTCTTCGAGCGCGACGTGCGCGAAGTCCGGCTGACCCAGGAGGGCCTGCTGTTCGTGGAGGGCGCGCGCGATATCGTCGCGCGCTATGGCAGCCTGCTGACGGCGGTCCGGCCGGCCGCGACGGTCGAGGACACGGTGCGGATCGGCCTGGTGCCCAGCATGGCGTTTACCTTGCTGGCGGGCATCATGGAGCTGCTGCGCAGCAAATTCCCGCATATCCGCGTTGCCATCACCACGGACACTTCCGGCCCGCTGGCCGAGCGCCTGGAGCGGCGCGAGCTCGATGTGGTGCTGGGCCTGCCGGGGCCGAGGCGTGAACAGTACCGCGTACTGGACCTGTGCACGTTCGGCATGTTCTGGATCGCGCATGGCGGACTGGCGATCAGCGAGCAGGCGCTGGGCAGGGACGACCTGCTGAGCCATCCCATCATTTCCTACGAGATCGGGATGTACAACCACGGCCGTCTGGTGCAATACCTGTCCGAAAGCGGTTTCGAGCGTTCGCTGGTCCACTACTCCAATTCGCTGGCCACCACGGTCTGCATGATCACGGCCGGAATCGGCATCTCGGTGCTGCCGCCCATCGTCATCCAGAACGAACTGCGCAGTGGCGCGCTGCGGGTGCTGAATGTCAGGCCGGCCTTTCCGCCGACCAGCTATTGCGCCTACTACCTGGAAAGCCCGTCCTCCCGCCTGGCGCCACTGATCGCGTCCATTGCCCGTGAGGTCGCGACCCAATTCTGTTCGCTGTACGACGACGCGCTGGTCTGTCAGCAGGGCAATGCCGTAGGTCTCGGGCCGCTGGCCTGAACTCCCCTGATGGCGCATGCGGGCGCGCCGGGGAGGGGAGCTGGTGCCATAATTGCGCTTTACGCCGCATGGCGGGCTTTCGTTGCAACAGCAGGCCGGTGGTGAGAGAACCCATATCCGACTCCGACGCATCCGATGGCGCGGGCGCGCGCCCATCCCGACCGCCGCGCATCGGCATCCGGGCGTTGCTCATCATCCTGCTGTTGCCAGGCGTGATCGCGCTGCTGGTCATCGACAGCCTGTACGACTACCGCACGCTGGCGGCGATCACCAACGAGGCCTATGACAGCGCCCTGGTGGAGCCCGCCCGGGTGCTGGAAAGCAGCCTGGAGTTCACGCCCGAGGGCAATCTGCAGGTGGCCACGCCGCTTTACGCGCAGGTCATGCTGGAATCCCGCGCCGGCCTGCGCAAGTATTTCCGCATCGAGGAAATCAATCCACCGCTGCCCGACGGCGCGCCGGTGCCCACGGAGCAAGGCAAGACCTTGCTGGGCATGCCCGAGATGCCGCGCCCGCCCGAATGGCCGCGTTCGAATGGCCTGCCCATTTTCTACGACAGCGTGTACCGCAACGATCCCGTGCGCGTGGTGGCGGTGGTGCGTGACCTGTACTACCAGGGCATGCACCGGCAGGTGCTGGTGATGGTGGCGGAAAGCACGGGCAAGCGCATCGAGGCCGAGAGCAACGCGCAGCGCCAGGAAATCCTGCGCGATGCGCGCATGCTGGCGCTGGTGGCGCTGCTGGTCTGGTGGGGCGTGTCCTGGGCGCTCAAGCCGCTGCGCCGGCTGCGCGCCGACATCCGCGGCCGCCGTCCGGATGACCTGACGCCGCTGGACGCGGCGCGCGTGCCGAGCGAAGTGGCGCCGCTGGTCGATGCCGTCAATCATCACATCGCGCGCTATCGGCGGGTGCTGGACGAGCAGTCGCAGTTCCTGGCCGACGCCTCTCACCAGCTGCGCACGCCGCTGGCGATCATGCTGACCCAGGCGCAATACGCGCTGCGCGAGCGCGATCCGGCGCGCGCGCAGGAAGGCCTGCGGGCCATTGTGGGCCAGCTGGGGCGCACGCGCCGCCTGACGGAACAGCTGCTGTCGTTGGCGCACGCCAATCAGGCCGAGTCGCTGCCGCGTCAGTTGCTGGACATGAACGACGTATCGCGTGAAGTGGTGCTGAAGTATCTGCCGCTGGCGCACGAAAAGCAGCAGGATCTGGGCTGGAGCTGCGCCGAAGCCGAGGACGGCGTGGATACGTCGTTGCCTGTGTCCGGCAGCGAGGCCGAGCTGCACGAGGCCCTGTCCAACCTGGTTCACAACGCGATCCACTACGCGCCTGCCGGCGCGCGCATCACGGTCTCGGTCGGCAGGGCTGACGGACGCGTCGAAGTCGCAGTGTCCGACAATGGGCCGGGGCTGGATCCGGAGCTGCGCGCGCGCGCCTTCGCGCGTTTCGAGCGTGTCGGCACGGACCGGCCGGAGGCCGCATCGTCGGGTTCGGGCCTGGGCCTGGCGATCGCGCGGGCCTATGCGCGCCGCAACGACGGCGACATCGAGCTGCGCGATGGAGAACCCAATGGCCAGGGAGGCGTCGGCCTGGCATCGGTGCTGTGGCTGCCGCTGGCGCCGACGGTGTCGCCGTACCCCCGCACCGTAGAAATCGAACTCAAGGGCGATCAGTAGTCTCCTCCTGCTTTTTTCCTTCAGCTTTCAATGGGCTGGCTTCCGTGCTCAGGGATTACCCCTGGATTCAGGGGCGCGACAGCGCAGGGAAAGCGGATTCGCAGCTTGCTTGCGTAACCTGACTTCCAGCCTGCAGCAATGGGCTGGGCGCCGCGCATTCCGGGCGGCGTCTCAAGGACCGGCACGGGTCCTGCTTGAGGAGGATGGAAGTGCAGAAAACAATCAACAGAAAAGACTATTACGGCGGCGCCCTGATGGTCTTGATCGGACTGGGGGCGATCTACGGCGGCAGTGACTATCACATCGGCACGCTGAGCCACATGGGTCCGGGATTTTTTCCCGCCGCGTTGGGTGGCCTGCTCGCACTGACGGGCGTGCTGATCGCCGTATCCGCGCGTTCTGGCCAGGCTTCGGAGCCTGCGCCGGGCGAAGCCCACAGTCATAGCCTGCCCGACTTGCGCGGCAGCGTCTGCATCCTGCTGGGCATCTTGGCGTTCCTGGGCCTGGGCCACTACGGCGGCCTGCTGCCGGCGACCTTCGCCATCGTCTTCATTTCCGCGCTGGGCGACCGCAACAACACGGTCAAGCAGGCCCTGGTGCTCGCGTTGGGCATGTCCGTGGTCGCGGTCGTGGTCTTCTGGTGGGCGCTGCAACTGCAGCTGCCGCTCTTTCGCTGGGGTTGACGCGCCATGATCTCGCAATCCTTGATGGATCTCTGGTACGGCTTCGGCGTCGCCTTCCAGTGGCACAACCTGATGTGGTCGTTCTTCGGCGTGCTGGTGGGCAACCTCATCGGTGTGCTGCCCGGCATGGGGGCGCTGTCGGCGATCTCGATCCTGCTGCCGCTCACCTATGTGATGCAGCCGGTGCCGGCCATCCTGATGCTGGCCGGCATCTTCTACGGTTCGCAGTATGGCGGCGCCATCGGCGCGATCCTGCTGAACCTGCCTTCGCACCCGCCGCACGCGGTCACCTGCCTGGACGGTTATCCACTGACCAAGCAGGGCAAGGGCGGCACCGCGCTGGGCATCACCATGATCTGCTCGTTCTTCGCGGCGTCGGTGGGCATCATCGTCATGATCTTCGCCTCGCCGCTGTTGGTGGAGGTGGCGTTCAAGTTCGGGCCGACGGAGATCTTCTCCATCATGCTGCTGGGCCTGCTGGCTGGCGCCACGATGTCCCGAGGTTCGCCGCTGAAGGGCGTGGCGATGACGCTGTTCGGCCTGATGTGCGGCGTGGTCGGCACCGATGTGAACACCGGCACTATCCGCTTCTCGTTCGGCCTGCTGGACCTGTCTGACGGCCTGGAGCTGGTGGCGATCTCGATGGGCCTGTTCGGCGTGGCCGACTTCCTGATGAGCGTGAACCGCATGACCATCATCGGCAGCGGCGCCAAGCTGCGCCTGCGCGACATGCGGCCCAGCAAGCAAGAGCTCAAGACCGCATTCATGCCGATGGTGCGCGGCACGCTGGTCGGCACGCTGTTCGGCGCCATGCCGGGCACCGGCCCCACCATCACCACCTTCGTGGCCTATGCGCTGGAGCGCAAGATCTCCAAGACGCCAGAGAAATTCGGTACCGGCATGATCGCGGGCGTGGCCTCGCCCGAGGCGTCCTCGCACTCCAAGACGCAGGTGGATTTCATCCCCACCATGAGCCTGGGCATCCCCGGCGACGCGGTCATGGCGCTGATCCTGGGCGCGCTGCTGATCCAGGGCATCCAGCCCGGTCCACAGCTCATCACCGAGCATCCGGACATCTTCTGGGGGCTGATCGCCAGCTTCTGGGTCGGCAACGTGCTGCTGATGGTGTTGAACGTGCCGTTGATCGGCGTCTGGGTGAAACTGCTGCAGGTGCCTTACCGTTATCTGTTCCCGTCGGCCCTGTTCTTCATCGCGGTGGGCGTATTCAGCACTCAGAACAGCCTGTTCCAGATCTGGGAAGTGCTGGCGTTCGGGGTGATTGGCGCCGTGCTGATGACGCTGGAGTTCTCGGTGGCGCCCATCCTGCTGGGCTTCGTGCTCGGCCCGATGGTGGAAGAGAACTTCCGGCGCGCGCTGCTGCTGTCGCGCGGCGACCTGATGGTGTTCGTCCAGCGGCCGATCAGTGCCTGGTTCATCGGCGCCAGCGCCTTGCTGATCCTGCTGCAGGTCTGGGCCTTCCTGCGTCGTGGCAAGGCCAAGGACAAGCCCGAAGTCGCGTCCGCGGCCTGAAGCGGTTCGAGGCGGCTGGGAAGACGGCCCGGCGGATTGTTCCGCCGGGCCGTTTGATTTGTGCCGCGCCTTGCCGCATGCTTGCGCTTTCCCCGTTGCTCAGCGCTGGACGATCCTTCATGCATATTCTCTTCGCTTGTCCGCTCCACGATCCCGATGCCTGGGTGCCGCGCCTGCAGGCCGCCATGCCCGGTTGCCGCATTTCCGTGTGGGACCCGGAAGGCCCGCCTTCCGGCGCCGAGGCCGCCCTGGTATGGCGTCCGCCAGCCGAGTTGTTCGCGCATGAACAGGGCATCCGGACGCTGTTCAACCTGGGCGCCGGCGTGGACGCGCTGCTCAAGATGAAAGAGATTCCGCCGCAAATCAGCATTGTGCGGCTGGAAGATGCCGGCATGTCGGTGCAGATGGCGGAGTACGCGCTGTATGCGTTGCTGCGCGTGTCGCGTGATTTCCAGGCCTTCGACGAAGCTCAGGCGCGCCAGCATTGGGATACGCGCGAAGGCACGCGCCCGGCCGATTGGCCAGTGGGCGTGCTGGGACTGGGTCAGGTGGGCGCGCGCGTGGCGCAGACCTTGGCCGGGTTCGGCTATCCGGTGGCCGGCTGGTCGCGCACGCCCAGGGATCTGCCCGGCGTGCAATCCTACGCTGGCGAGCAGGCCTTGCCGGCGTTCCTGGCTCGCACCCGCTTCCTGGTGAACGTGCTGCCGCTGACGCCGGATACCGTGGGTATTCTCAACCGCGATACCTTGTCGCAACTGTTGCCGGACGCGCACCTGGTCAACGTCGGCCGCGGCGACCACCTGGTCGAGGAAGACTTGGTCGAGATGCTGGAAGAGGGCGAGATCGCCGGCGCCACGCTGGACGTGTTCCGCACCGAACCCTTGCCGAAGGACCATCCTTTCTGGCGCGATCCCCGTGTTCATGTGACGCCGCACATCGCCGCGCGCACGTTGCGCGACGAGAGCATCGCCCAGATCGCGGCCAAGGTCGCGCAACTGATGCGTGGCGAGCCGATCAGCGGCGTGGTGGAGCGCAATCGCGGCTATTGATCGCCCACCCTCGAAGCGCCTTTGGCGCTTCCCCCTCAAGAGGGCATGCCTGCGGACCGGCAGGGCCGGATCCGCGCTATCCCGATGACGCGGCGCCCGCGTCAGGCGACAGGCCCGGTTTTCTTACGCTGCCGCCACCGCTGGCGACGGCGCGCGTTCCAGCCGTTGGTAGGTGGCGGGGATGCGTTGCGACAGGAAATCCAGCAGCGTGCGCACGGCGGGCATCATGCCGCGCCGCGAGGGGTAGATGCAGTGCACGATGCCTTCGGGCGACTGCCATTGCGGCAGCACGGGCACCAGCTGGCCGCGGCGCAGTTCCTCTTGCGTGGCGATGGACGGCAGCAGCGCGATGCCACGCCCGCGCACCGCGGCCTCGACGAGCACGATGAAGTCGTTGCAGGACAGCTGGGGCTTGAGCTCGATGTGGACCTCTTCGCCCTTATCGTTGCGCAGCGGCCAGCGCACCTCGTGCTGCGGGTCGCTGAAGCTCAGCGTGGTGTGGGCGGCCAGGTCCTGGGGCGTGTCCGGCGCGCCGTGACGTTGCAGGTAGCCCGGGCTGGCGACCAGCGTGCCGCGCGCGGTGCCCAGGTGGCGCACCACCAGTTCGGCGTCCGTGTCGAGCTTGGTGCGGACCCGCAGCGCGAGGTCCACCCCTTCGCTGATCAGGTCGACGCGCCGGTTGGACACCAGCAGTTGCACCGAGATCGCGGGCCAGGCATCCAGGAATTCTGGCAGCAGCGGCGCCAGGATGTCCTGGGCGATGGACACGGGACAACTCACGACCACCGGCCCGGCGGGCTCGGATTGCAGCTGACGCATGGCGTCGTCGGCGGCGCGCGCCGACGCGGCCATTTCCTTGCAGTAGTGCAGATAACGCTCACCCGCCGCCGTCAGGCGCAGCCGCCGCGTGGTCCGCTGCAGCAGGCGCACGCCCAGGCTTTCCTCCAGGTGTGAAATGCGCCGCGACAGGCGCGACTTGGGAATGTCCAGCGCCCTGGCCGCGGCGCTGAAACCGCCCTGCTCGACGACTTGGGAAAAGTAGTACAGGTCATTGAGATCTTGCATGATTGTTCTAGCTTTGGAACGAACAGTTCATGTTAACCGGGTTTATGTTGCTAATAATGCCCGCTACAGTGAGGCCATGTGTTCGGGATCTGCCACCGCCCGTCGGGCGGCGAGCCAGACCGGCCCGGGCCCCGCGCCTTGGGGCCTGGCGCTTGCAGACCCTGGCGACCCGCGGCATGGCGGGGCAATTACGGAGATATTTGCAATGAAAACCCTGGTGATTCTTTCCTCGATTCTCGGCGACCGTTCCAAGAGCCGGCAATTGGCCGACCACATGGTCGCCCGCATCAAGCAGACGGATCCGAGCGCATCCATCACGTTGCGCGACATCGGCGCTGAACCCATCCCTTACTTCGACGGCGCCACCGCCGGCGCGCTGTTCACGCCCGCCGACGCCCGCAGCCTGGAGCAGCAGCGCATCGTTGAGCTGAGCGACACGTTGGTGGCGGAACTGATGGCCGCGGATCGCATCGTGTTCGCCGTGCCTGTGTACAACTTCAATTTGCCGGCGCAGTTCAAAAGCTACCTGGACTACCTGGCCCGTGCTGGCGTCACGTTCCGTTATACGCCGGAAGGCGTGCCCGAAGGGCTGGTCAAGGGTAAGCAGGTGTTTGTGCTGACTTCCCGAGGCGGCAAGGCCGAAGGCACGCCGGCCGATACGATGACGCCCTATCTGCGCCAGATGCTGGCCTTCATGGGGATGACGGATGTTACGTTTGTCGCGGCTGAAGGCTTGGCGATGGGCGAGCTGGCCGCGATGGAAGGGCTGGCCCTGGCCAAGCAGCGGATCGACGAGTCGATGCCGGGCGCGGTCCAGCCAGCCTTGCAGGCGGCTTGAGCGATGTCCGTCATGTAGCGTGCTGCCGGGTCCACGGGGCGTTCTTCCAGGTGCGATCGGCAATGAAAAAAGCGGGCCTCAGGCCCGCTTTCGCATGGACGCAGACGCGGCGCGGCGTCAGTCGCGCAGGCGCTTGATCAGGCTGGACGTATCCCAGCGGCCGCCGCCCATTTTCTGCACATCGCCGTAGAACTGGTCCACCAGCGCGGTCAAGGGCAACCGGGCGCCGTTGTTGCGCGCTTCGGCCAGTACCAGGCCCAGGTCCTTGCGCATCCAGTCCACCGCGAAGCCGAAGTCGAATTTATCGTCGACCATGGTGCCGCCACGGTTTTCCATCTGCCAGCTTTGCGCCGCGCCCTTGCTGATGACGTCCAGCACCAGCTTCATGTCGAGGTCGGCCGCCTGGCCGAAAGCCACGGCTTCCGAGAGGCCCTGCACGATGCCTGCGATGCAGATCTGGTTGACCATCTTGGCAAGCTGGCCGGCGCCGGGGGCTCCCACCCGCGTGACGGCGCGCCCGAAGGCCTGGGCCACCGGCTTGATGGCGTCGAAGACTGCCTGCTCGCCGCCGCACATGATGGTCAGCGCGCCATTCACGGCGCCGGCCTGGCCGCCGGAAACCGGCGCGTCGATGAAGTTCAGTCCCAGTTCCTTGGCTTGCACGTACAGCTCGCGGGCCACGTCCGCCGAGGCGGTGGTGTGGTCGACGAAGACCGCGCCCGGCGCCATGCCGGCGAACGCGCCGTCCGGGCCCAACACCACGCTGCGCAGGTCGTCGTCGTTGCCGACGCAGGCGAACACGATCTGGGCGCCCGCGACTGCTTCGCGCGGCGTGGCGGCATGGCGGCCGCCGAATTCGGAGGCCCAGGCCTGCGCCTTGGCGGGCGTGCGGTTATAGACGGTGACGTGGTGGCCGGCGCGCGCCAGATGGCCGGCCATGGGCAGGCCCATGACGCCCAGGCCGAGGAATGCGACTTTCTGAGCCACGACCGCGTCGTAGCTCTTGGTACCGATCGATGCCATGCAGGGAACTCCGGTTGTTTTCAACCGCAACGTTACCGCAATAGCGGGGCAATCAAAAGCCGGCGGCCAGCCCGTCGCGCCGGCTGTCGCTGGCGCTGACATAACCGTCCACGGCCGGGTCGCCCAGACGCCAGATGAACTGGCCGGAGCCGAAGTCCATGTAAGGGTCGTCCAATCCTTCCAGGACATGGCCACGCGCGCGCAGCCCTTCGGCCATGCTCGCGCCCAGGGCGGGCTCGACGTCCACGGTCAGACCGCTGTTCCATTTCCAGCGGGGCGCATCGCAGGCCGCCTGCGGCTGCTGGCCGTAGTCCAGCATGCGCACCAGGGTCTGCAACTGTCCCTGGGGTTGCATGTTGCCGCCCATGACGCCGAAGCTCATCACCGGCGCGCCGTCGCGCATCAGAAAGCCCGGGATGATGGTGTGGAAGGGCCGCTTGCCGCCGGCCACCACATTGGGATGCTCGGGGTCCAGGCCGAAACAGTAGCCGCGGTTCTGCAGGCTGACGCCGGTGCCCGGCACGACCACGCCCGAGCCGAAGCCCATGTAATTGGACTGGATGAAGCTCACCATCATGCCGCTGCGATCGGCGGCGGTGAGGTAGACCGTGCCGCCCTGGGGCGAATGGCCCGTGCCGTAGGCTTGGGCGATACTCGGATCGATGAGCCGCGCTCGCGAGGCCAGGTAGTCCGCCTGCAGCATCTGTTCAGGCGGCACCTGCATGTGCCGTGCGTCGGCCACGTGGGCGTAGACGTCGGCGAAGGCCAGCTTCATGGCCTCGATCATCAGGTGCTGCGTTTCCGGATGATCGATGGGGCGCGCGGCCAGGTCGAAATGCTGCAGGATGCCAAGCGCGATCAACGCCGCGATGCCTTGCCCGTTCGGAGGAATCTGGTGCAACGTGTGGCCGCGATAGGCCTGGCTGATGGGCGTAACCCATTCCGGCGCGTAGTCCCGCAGGTCCGCCAGGGTCAGCGCGGCTTCGTGCGCCTGCGCGTGGGCCACGAGTTTGTGGGCGGTCTCGCCCTCATAGAAATCCCGGCCCGCGCTGGCGGCGATGCGGCGCAGGGTCGCCGCGGCGCCTTGCAGCACGAAGTGCTCGCCGACCTGGGGAGCGCGACCGCGCGGCATGAAGTGCGCGGCAAAGCCGGGCTGGGGCTGCAGGATGTCGGCCTGCGCGGCCCATTTGCGTTGCACGACGGGTGTTACGGCATAGCCGCGCTCGGCATATTCGATGGCTGGCGCCAGCACGTCGCCGAAGGACAGCTTGCCCAGCTTGTCATGCAGCGCAGCCCAGCCGGCCACACAGCCCGGCACGGTCACGCTGTCCCAGCCCCGCATCGGAATCGCGCCCTGGTGCTTGCGGCGGAAGTAATCCAGGTTCCACGCGCCCGGCGCCGGGCCGGATGCATTCAGGCCATGCAACCGGGAACCGTCCCAGACGATGGCAAAGCAATCCGACCCTAGCCCGTTGCTGACAGGCTCGACGATGGCCAGCGTCGCGGCCGCGGCGATGGCGGCGTCCACCGCATTGCCGCCACTGGCCAGGACACGCAGCCCGGCCTGGGCGGCCAGGGGTTGCGAGGTGGCGACGACATTGCGGGCGAACACCGGAATCCGCGTGGTGGGATAGGGGTTGTTCCAGTCGAAATTCATGTCGAACGATCGCGTGGGGTAAACCCGTAGCTTAACGTAGAAGAAAACGGTTCTACGACAGTTTGTAGTTTGTTGTAGTTCTTGGTTGCTTTTAAAGGGTCAAATTTCGACGAAAAAAAGCCCCCGGACGGGCCGGGGGCTCTTGTGCACAAGGACCGCCGCGAGGCGGCAGCGTCCTGCGTCAGTCTTCTTCGACGAACGTCTGTTCGCGCTTCTTGCGGATCGCGGGCAGGGCGACCAGGATCACCAGGAAGACCGCGATCGCCAGCAGCGAGGCCGACAGGGGGCGCGTGATGAAGGTGGTGAAGTCGCCGCGCGACAGCAGCAGGGCGCGGCGGAAGTTCTCTTCCATCATCGGGCCCAGCACCAGGCCGAGCAGCAGCGGCGCGCCTTCGCACTTCAACTTCGACCAGACGTAGCCCACGATGCCGAACATGGCGGTGGTGAACACGTCGAATGGGTTGTAGTTGAGGGAGTAGACGCCGATCGTGCAGAACACCAGGATGGCGGGGAACAGGATGCGGTAAGGCACCTTCAGCAGCTTGACCCACAGGCCGATCAGCGGCAGGTTCAGCACCACCAGCATCAGGTTGCCGATCCACATGGAGGCGATCAGGCCCCAGAACAGCTGCGGGTGGCTGGTCATGACCTGCGGACCCGGCTGGATGTTGTGAATCGTCATCGCGCCGACCATCAGCGCCATCACGGCGTTACCGGGGATGCCCAGCGTCAGCAGCGGGATGAACGAGGTCTGCGCGGCGGCGTTGTTGGCCGATTCCGGGCCGGCCAGGCCGGCCGGATGGCCCTTGCCGAAGCGTTCCGGATTGCGCGAGATCTTCTTTTCCAGCGTGTACGACGCGAACGACGACAGCACGGCGCCACCGCCCGGCAGGATGCCCAGCGCAGAGCCCAGGGCCGTGCCGCGGAGCACCGCGGGATACGATTCCTTGAACTCCTGCTTGTTGGGGTACAGCGAGCCGATCTTGTCGGTGATGTCGACGCGGTTTTCCTTCTGCTCGAGGTTGGTCATGATTTCGGCGAAGCCGAACACGCCCATGGCCACGATGGCGAAGTCGATGCCGTCCTGCAGTTCCGGCACGCCGAAGTCGAAGCGGGCCACGCCCGAGTTGACGTCGGTGCCGACCATGCCCAGCAACAGGCCCAGGATGATCATGGCGATGGCCTTGGGCAGCGAGCCCGAGGCCAACACCACGGCGCCCACCAGGCCCAGGCACATCAGCGAGAAGTATTCGGCGGGACCGAACTTGAAGGCGACTTCGGCCAGCGGGGGCGCGAAGGCGGCCAGCAGCAGCGTGGCCACGCAGCCGGCGAAGAACGAACCCAGGGCGGCGATCGCCAGGGCGGCGCCGGCGCGGCCGTTACGGGCCATCTGGTGTCCGTCCAGCACGGTCACCACCGCGGAGGTTTCCCCAGGCAGCGCCACCAGGATGGCCGTGGTGGATCCGCCGTACTGGGCGCCGTAGTAAATGCCGGCCAGCATGATCAGGCCGGCCACCGGTGGCAGCACGTAGGTGATCGGCAGCAGCATTGCGATGGTCGGGACCGGGCCGATGCCCGGCAACACGCCGATCAGGGTGCCCAGGACGCAGCCCAGCAGCGCGTACAGCAGGTTCTCGGGCGTGAACGCGACCGTGAAACCCAGCATCAGGTTGTCAAACAATTCCATGGCCGTTAGCTCCTCAATTCATACCCAGAAACGACGGCCACAGCGGGAAAATCAGCCCCAGCCCCTTGATGAACGCCAAGTAGGTGAAGACCACCAGGAAGATGCCATTGGCGACGGCGACCTTCAGGCTGAATTCATGGCTGGCCAGGCTGCTGATGAGGACCAGGATGAAGACGGAGATGTACACGCCCAGGAGCTTGAGCACCAGGCCGTACACGACGACCGAGCCCACCACGAGGAACACGATGCGCCAGTCGAACTTGTCGACATGCGTTTCCTCGGCTTTCTTGGACAGCGCGCCGAGCAACACCACGGCGCCCAACAACGCCAGCACGATGCCGAGCCAGAAAGGAAAATACCCTGGGCCCATGCGGGCGGCAGTACCCATTTGGTAGCTGCTGGCCTGCCAGGCGAATCCCAGCCCGAGGATGATGAACATCACCCCCGACCAGAAATCCTGTCGATTGCGTAGCTGCATGATGTGGTTGGCTCCTGTTTACAGCATGTAGAAAAAAGCTTGTGGTCTGTCGGGTCGCCGAAAGGCAAGTGACAGGCACAAAAAAGGCACTCCGGCGTGCCATTAGTTATGTATTGAAAGCTTGGGAGTGCCTTCTTGAAAGGGCGAATGGTAATTGACGCCCGGCACGATGCAAACCCTGTAAGCTAGGTGAAAGCCTGGGGTTTTCCCTAAAATTGGGGAACTCCTGATCCCGAGATGTAACGGGTCAGGAGGTTTGTGGGCTGATTGAAAGCAAAGTGAAAGTTTATAGAAAGAAATGCGAAAGCAGACGATCGGAAGGATGGCGGCTTTCGCATGCGAGGGACTTTCCTGGCTGACCGGGAATCGGTTAACGTGCCGGCCGCTCGCTTCATGCCCATGAATCGCAGCCCCTGATTTCCTACTGAATATTGCTGGGTTTCTCACCTTGCGTGTAGTAGCCCGGATCACCCCTGGATGGTTTACGATAGCGCCCATGCTGCAAGACCTAGACCAACTCGCTGCCCGTATCGGGCAACTGGTGCAACGCACCCGGCACCTGCACTCCGAGCGCGACGCGCTGCGCCTGCGCCTGAACGACGCCGAAGCCGAGCAACGCGCGCTCAAGCAGCGCGCCGCCGAACGCGAGGCTGAAATCGTTGCCCTGCAGGCCAAGCTGCAGGACCACGACGGAGAAGTTTCCTCGATGCTGGCCGAGGCCCAGCGCGCGGAAACCGCCCTGCGCGAACAGCTGGCCCGCGAAACGTCCGAGCGTCAGGCGCTCGAAGCGCGCTTCACGGCCCGCGAAGCGGAACTGCAGGGCAACCTGCAAAACCGTGACACCGAATTGCAGCGCTTGCGCGTCGCGGCCGTGGCCGCGCGCGAGCGCATCGACGCCGTGCTGGCCCGCTTGCCGGGCGCGCCGGCTGGGGAGCAACACTGATGGAACGCGTAGACGTAACCATATTGGGGCGCGACTATTCCCTGGCGTGCTCGTCCGAGGAAAAACCCACGCTGGTCGCGGCGGTTCGCCATGTCGACCAGCTCATGCTGCGCATCCAGGGCACGGGCAAGGTTTCCAGCAACGAACGCATCGCTGTCATGGCCGCGCTGCAGATCGCTGGCGAGCTGCTGGCCATGAAAGCGCCCGACGGTCCGCTGGGCGGTTTGGCGGTCGGCGACTTCAAGCGTAGAATCGAGGACATGAACGCGACGCTGGACGACGCCCTCTCGGGCCAGGAAAAGCTGCTCTGACGTTCTAGTACCGGCACCTGGTGCCGTCTGTTTTTTCAGTTTGTCCCTGCCGTGCTCGTGACCTGGCCATACATTCTCTGAACCTATGTCTTATGGCATATTGGTTGCGGGAGTGCGGAGCAGGTGTGATTGTCTCTCGTAGACGAACCCGAAGCTCCTCGGAACGCGACCACCTTGAACCTCAGGGTTCGAGATGCCGGCCTAGACGGCACAGGCGGGGCATCTATCCCAGCGGGCCTGCCATGAGCGCAGGTCCGCCTCGGGTGCCTCCCATCGTCCTCCCTCCTAGGACCAGTTCATGCTCAAAAACACCGTTACTACGCTGACCAGGCTCAGCGCGGCATGCGCCGCCGTGGCCGCCATTTCCGTGGCGCAGCCCGTCTTCGCTCAAACGCAGGCTCCGGCCGCGTCGCCGGCGCCCGCCGAGGCCGCCGCCAACCGCTCGCCCGAACTGAGCCTGCAAGCCACCGCGTCATCCGAAGTCAAGCAGGACACGGTGCGTATCGCGCTGGCTGCCGAGGTGGAGGGGGCGGACCAGCCGGCTACGGGCAAGAAGCTCAGTGCGCTGCTGGACGACGTGGTCAAGCGGGCGCGCGACACCAAGGGCGTCGAAGTGCGCACGGGTAATTACAACGTCTGGCCCAATACCGGCAGCAAGGGCAAGATCGCCGGCTGGCGCGGGCAGGGCGAAGTAATCCTGGAGTCCAAGGATTTCGAGGCCGCCGCCGCGCTGGCGTCGAAGCTGTCGGACAAGACCGCGATCTCCAGCATTAGTTTCTCGTTGTCGCGCGCTGCGCGCGAGGCCGAGGAGCGCAAGCTGCTCAAGGAAGCGGCGCAAGCCTTCAAGGACCGGGCGCTGGCCGCCGCCAACGCTTTTGGATTTTCGGGCTACCGCCTGAGCAAGCTTGAGCTTGGCGGCTCCGGCGGCCCTGGCCCGATGCCGCGCATGATGGCGATGGCCAAGGACGCCGGGGGCGGCGCCGCCTACAGCGCGGACGTTCCCCTGGAATCCGGTGAAGTGACGGTCAGCGTCGCCGTCAACGGGACGATCGTTTTGCAGTAAGGCTGAACAGGATGGCGCCCAGCGCCACCATCGGCAGGGACAGCCACTGTCCCATGCTCAGTCCGCCCGCGAGCAGGCCCAGGAAGTTGTCCGGCTCGCGGGTGAATTCCACCAGGAAGCGGAACGTTCCGTAGCCGATCAGGAAGACCGCGCTCACCTGTCCCAGGGGCCGCGGCTTGCTGGAAAACCACCACATCAGTGCAAACAGCACGATGCCTTCCAGGCCCAGCTCATAGAGCTGGGACGGATGGCGCGCCAGGCCGTCGCCGCTTTGCGGGAACACCATGGCCCAGGGCACGTCGCTCGGCCGGCCCCAGAGTTCACCGTTGATGAAGTTTCCCAGGCGGCCGAATCCCAGGCCCAGCGGAATCATCGGGGCGATGAAATCGCTGATGGCGAAGAAGGGCAGGCCCTTCTTGCGTGCGAACAGGAACATCACCAGGATCACGCCGATCAGGCCGCCGTGGAAGGACATGCCGCCTTCCCACAGATACAGCACTTCCAGCGGGTGCGACAGGTAGTACGACGGCTTGTAGAACAGCACATATCCCAGCCGGCCGCCCAGCACCACGCCCAGCACGCTGTAGAAGATCACGTCTTCGAGGTCGCGGGTGGTCAGCGTCGTGGTGTGGCCGCTCTGGATGCGGCGCCGGCCCAGCAGGTAGACCAGGGCGAAGCCCACCAGATACATCAGGCCGTACCAGTGGATGGCGACGGGGCCGATCCGCAAGGCAACGGGATCGAATTCGGGATATTGCAGCATGTTCCGCCCGGCAGAATGAAGTTGAATGATAATAACCGGCGAGCCTGCAGCACGGCGTGCCCGCGCGGGTCCGCCCTTATCCGGCTTTGCCGCCGCGCGCCGTGGCGGTCGTCAGGAGACCAGACCATGCCGAACAACGAACGTTCCCGCCATATCACTCATGGCGTCGCGCGGGCGCCCAACCGCGCCATGTATTACGCGCTGGGCTACCAGGAAGCCGACTTCGACAATCCCATGATCGGGGTCGCCAACGGCCATTCCACCATCACGCCGTGCAATAGCGGTCTGCAACGGCTGGCCGACGCCGCCATCGACGCCATCCGTCGGGCGAAGGCGAATCCGCAGGTGTTCGGCACGCCGACCATCTCGGACGGCATGTCCATGGGCACCGAGGGCATGAAGTATTCGCTGGTGTCGCGCGAAGTCATCGCGGACTGTATCGAGACCGCGGCCCAGGGCCAGTGGATGGATGGCGTGGTCGTCATCGGCGGCTGCGACAAGAACATGCCCGGCGGCATGATCGCGCTGGCGCGCATGAACGTGCCCGGCATCTACGTCTATGGTGGCACCATCAAGCCGGGCCGCTACCAGGGCAAGGACCTGACCATCGTTTCCGTGTTCGAGGCAGTGGGCGAGTACACCATGGGCCGCATGGACGAGACCGATTTCAAGCAGATCGAGAAATGCGCCATTCCGGGCTCCGGTTCCTGTGGCGGCATGTACACGGCCAACACCATGAGCTCGGCCTTCGAGGCCATGGGCATGAGTCTGCCTTACTCCAGCACCATGGCCAACGAGGACGAGGAAAAGGTCGTCTCGGCGGCGGAGTCGGCGCGCGTGCTGGTGGATGCCGTCAGGCGCGGGCTGCGGCCGCGCGACATCATCACCCGCGAATCCATCGAAAACGCCGTGTCGGTTATCATGGCCACGGGCGGTTCCACCAATGCCGTGCTGCATTTCCTGGCCATTGCCCATGCGGCTGAAGTGCCATGGACTATCGATGACTTCGAGCGCATCCGCCAGCGCGCGCCGGTGCTGTGCGACCTGAAACCTTCCGGACGTTACGTCGCGACGGATCTGCACCGCGCCGGCGGCATTCCGCAGGTCATGAAGCTGTTGTTGAATGCGGGCCTGCTGCATGGCGATTGCATCACCATCACCGGCAAGACCATCGCCGAAACACTGGTGGATGTGCCCGACGCGCCGCGCGCCGACCAGGACGTCATCATGCCGCTGGACCGCGCGCTCTATCCGCAGGGCCACCTCGCCATCCTGAAGGGCAATCTGTCGCCGGAAGGCTGCGTGGCCAAGATCACCGGCCTGAAGAACCCGGTCATCACCGGGCCGGCCCGCGTGTTCGACTCCGAGGACGATGCCATGGAGGCCATCATGGCCCGCAGGATTCAGCATGGCGACGTGGTGGTGATTCGCTATGAAGGCCCCAAGGGCGGCCCGGGGATGCGCGAGATGCTGGCGCCAACGTCGGCGTTGGTCGGGCAGGGGCTGGGCGAGACCGTCGGCCTGATCACCGACGGTCGTTTTTCCGGCGGCACCTGGGGCATGGTGGTCGGGCACGTCGCGCCGGAAGCCTTCGTCGGCGGCCCGATCGCGCTGATCCGCGAGGGCGATTCGGTTACCATCGATGCCCATCAGCTGCTGCTGCAGCTCAATGTCAGCGACGAGGAAATGGCGGCCCGTCGCCAGGCCTGGGTCCAGCCCAAGCCGCGTTATACACGCGGTGTGCTTGCCAAGTTCGGCAAGCTCGCCAGCACCGCGAGCCGTGGGGCAGTAACCGATGCATTTGAAGCGTAGTTTGATGGCCGCCGTGATCAGCGTGCTGGGCGCGGCCGCCGCGGCGCAGGCGCAGACCACCGGATTGGACCTGGCCAAGAGCAAGGCCTGTATGGCTTGCCACCAGGTCGAGGCCAAGCGCGTCGGTCCGCCTTTGAAGAGCGTGGCCGAGCGCTATGCCGGCCAGGGCGATGCCATGGTGGATTATCTGGCTGGCAAGATCCGGGGCGGCGGTCGCGGCGCCTGGGGAGCCGTGCCCATGCCGGCCCAGACGCAGGTCAGCGCCGAAGATGCGCGCCAGCTGGCCGAATGGATCTTGTCGCTGGCGCCCGCCAAGCAGTAGTCTCTATTCATCTATTCGCCCGGTCGTGTGACGGCCGGGCCGGGCGGTCTGCCCGTTTTTCCTATGGAAGGAGCCGTCATGGCAGAACAAGCATCTCCTGGAAAGGAAGTCGCCGTCCTAGGTGGCGGTTGCTTTTGGTGCGTCGAGGCGGTACTGACCGACCTGCGCGGGGTTGTCAGCGTGCTGCCGGGCTATAGCGGCGGCCACGTTGACCAGCCATCCTATGAGCAGGTCTGCCGCAAGGATACCGGCCATATCGAAGTGGCACGCGTCGAATTCGATCCGGCAGTGCTGTCTTATGGCGATCTGCTGCGCGTCTTTTTTGCCACGCATGATCCCACCACGCCGGGTCGTCAGGGCAACGATGTCGGTCCGCAATACGAGTCCGCGATTTTCTGGCAGAACGAAACCCAGCGCGAACAGGCCCAGGCCGTCATCGCCGAGGTCGATGCGCAGAAAATCTATGATGCGCCCATCGTGACCAAGCTGTTGGCGCCGGCGACGTTCTGGCCGGCCGAGGACTACCATCGCAACTATTTTGAGCTGCATCCGGAACAGGGCTATTGCCAGTTCGTCATCGCGCCGAAGGTGGCGAAGTTCCGCAAGCAATTCCAGGATCGCCTGCAGCGCTGAGCCGATGGGCCCGCCGGTTCCGCATCCGGCGAAAAAAAAACCTCGCCGCTTGGCGAGGTTTCAAGGCCGGCGCTACCGCCCGAGCGGCGGCGCCGACAGGGGAAGAGCGGGTGCTTATTCCACCGTTTTCAGTACGCCGCGGCGCATCTGGTCCAGTTCGATCGATTCGAACAGGGCCTTGAAGTTGCCTTCGCCGAAGCCGTCGTTGCCCTTGCGCTGGATGATTTCGAAGAAGATCGGGCCGATCTGGTTCTCGGTGAAGATCTGCAGCAGCAGGCCGCCGCCGGGGGCGCCGTCGAGCAGGATGCGGTTCTTCTGCAGGCGTGACACGTCCTCGCCGTGGTTCGGCAGGCGGCGGTCCAGCAGTTCGTAGTAGGTCTCGGGCGTATCCAGGAACACCACGCCGTTCTGGCGCAGCGCTTCGACCGTGCCGTAGATATCGTCGGTCGCCATGGCGATATGCTGGATGCCTTCGCCGCGGTACAGGTCCAGGTACTCCTGGATCTGGCCCTTCTCGTCCGTGCCTTCCTCATTGATCGGAATGCGGATATTGCCGCACGGCGAGGTCATGGCCTTGGACTTCACGCCCGTGACCTTGCCTTCGATGTCGAAATAGCGCACTTCGCGGAAGTTGAACAGGCGCTCGTAGAACTCCGACCATTCGGCCATGCGGCCCTTGTGCACGTTGTGCGTCAGGTGGTCCACCAGCGTCAGGCCCGCGCCGCGGTGGTTCAGGTCGGCCTGGGCGTTTTCTACGTCCAGCGGCACGAAGTCCACGTCATAGATGCTGATGTCGCCGATGCCCCCGTGGCCTTCCTTGCCGGCCCAACGGTCCACCAGGTAGATCAGCGAATCGCCGATGCCCTTGATGGCGGGAATGTTCAGCTCCATCGGGCCGCTGTGCGAGTCGAAGCCCCAGGCGCCCAGTTCCAGTGCGCGCTTGTAGGCCTTGGCGGCGTCCTGGACGCGGAATCCGATGGCACAGATCGACGGACCGTGCAGACGGGCGAAACGTTGCGCGAAAGAATCCGGCTCGGCATTGATCAGGAAGTTGACGCCGCCCTGGCGATACAGCGTCACGTCCTTGTGGCGGTGCTTGGCGATGGCCTTGAAGCCCAGCAGTTCAAACACCTTGCGCAGCGCGGCGGGGTCCGGCGCGGCATATTCAATGAACTCGAACCCGGCGGTGCCCATCGGGTTGTCCCAGGGTTGGAAAGCGCTGCTCATAAGTCTGCTCCCTTGCATCGTTTTGCGGACGACTTGTTCTTCAAGTCTAGGCTGGAGATTGTAGGTAGGAAAGGCAGGCAGACTATTGCAAACATGCTGCGAAAGGCAGTAGTCTCGGCAATTAAATTGCCGTACTTGGAAATTTAAGGGTTGAAAATGTCTGACAATGAACTGGATAGGACAGATATCAGGATTCTTGCCGAGTTGCAGCGCGATGGCAGGCTCAGCAACCAGGAGCTGGCAGACCGCGTTTCTCTGTCGCCCAGCCCGTGCCTGCGCCGGGTTCGGCGCCTGGAGGAGAAGGGGTTCATCAAGAAATACGTCGCGCTGATCGACGCTGGCAAAGTTGGATTGGGCCTGCTGGCCTATGTGAACATCCGGCTCAACAAGTACAGCGGGTCCAGTCACGCACCGATGAGCGACTTTGCCCGCGACGTGCAGCTCTGGCCCGAGGTGGTGGAGTGCTATGCCATGTCGGGGGACATGGACTATCTGCTGCGTATCCAGGTGGCTGACCTGGCGCATTTCTCCCGATTCGCTATGGACACGCTGATGCGGCATCCCGCCGTGGTGGACATGCGTTCCTTCTTCGCGCTACAGCAGATCAAGGAGACAACGGAACTGCGCTTGTAGGTCGGGGAAGAGCCATTGGGGGACGGTTAGCTTCTTCAGGGAATGCGTCCCGAGCCGGTGCGCGCGGCCGGCCGGCTGGGTCAGGAATGCGCTTCCTTCTATATAGAGAGGCGCCATTCACTATCTACCTATATATATAGGTAGGTACAGAGGGGGCTCTGGGCGACCCAGAGTAGGTAGTAGCAGCCTGTGATGCCGTTGGGCAGGGCGTTCGCGACAGATCCGCTGGTCAAATCAGGGATCGTCCCCCATATTTTTCATGTTTCTGCAAAAAAGGTGTCATAGCGGCGACACAGATTCAAATTCCGTGCTATAGTCTCGCTCCTTCGCAGTTCAAGCAGTTTTCTGAACCGCGAAGCCAAGCAGGACGCAACGGGTTGTTGGTTTTTTCAGCGATCTGCCGCAGCGGCAAACGAGGTTCTTCGA